>NZ_SMMB01001274.1 GCF_009711365.1 Xanthovirga aplysinae
TTCTAAAAAATTTCTGTGTTTTGTTAATACAGCCACAAGGTCTACATTGTGGTCATAAAGGTAATTTCTTAACCCCTCTTCTACATCTTCGTAAACAACTCTCTCAAACTTAATATCTTGTTTGTAATCAAACTGAAATTCCTTCCTGATCTGATTAGTAACCGATTCAAAAAGCTCTTCTCCGAAAGGCTCCGAAACTTTACTGACATGTAAAACCGTAATTGAAGCATTTACCACTTTTGAAAGCTCCAAAATTTGTTGAATATAGAAGTCATCTTTTGTCTGGTAATTACTGGCATAAACAATGTTTTGAACCTCTGTCCTATAAAAATCTTTGGGTACCGTAATTACAGGGCAACTACAATTTTCAGCTACTTTAGATGCATTGCTTCCAAAAAAATAATGGTCAACTGTTGTAACCCCACCAGTACCCATCACCACCAAATCATAATTTCCTTCTTCTGCCACTTTCTCTACTTCCATTTTTAAAATGGAAACCTGAATTAAATAATCTGTAGAGACCCCAAAATTCCGAGTAGTCTCTTCACAAAGTATTTCCAATTCGGGACGAGCTTCCTCTTTCTGGGCTATTATCTCATCCATTATTCCTGGTTCTTCCACAATGGGCCTTTCCTCGGGAATCACATAGAGAAAAGTTAAATTGGCCCCAACCTGTTTGGCTAAATGGGCAGCATAATTCACCGCATTAAGGGAGGCATCTTTAAAATCTACAGGGCAAAGAATTTTTTGCATCAGATGAAAGCAATTTTAGCTTAGTAAATAATCCTAAAACAAAAGAGCTTATTTAAATTTTTTGTTTTTAAGCGATAATGTTACTTTGAAAAGGTGAACGAGCCGCTTTTTGAGCTCTTGGCTGTAACCTTCGTGGAACAAAAGCAACGAAATGCCGCTTTTCAAAAACCATTTGCAGTAAAAAGAATATTTTAAACATGCTCTAAGAATAAGATAACATTTTTTAACCTTTTAGAGAAAACAATAACCTCTTTAATCAAGAACCAAAAAACAAAATCTTCAAATCCCACATTCAGGTAAACTTTCATATGTATTTGACCGTTAATAATTGTTCATTTTCAATTATTCAATAATCATTATTCATTTGAGATGAAGTCTTTCTATCTTTGCAGCCTTGAACCCTTTTCATTTAAGGCTCGAATGAGTACAAAATAAAAACCAGGGCTGACATTTCGGCCAATGAAAATAATTAAGGTCCATGAATGGCTAGAATAGCATTTATTGGAAAGTTTGAGCATAAGAAATTAATTTTATGAAGCGTGTAGTTGTTGGTTTATCAGGTGGAGTAGATTCCAGTGTAGCGGCCCATTTATTAATGGAGGAAGGCTATGAGGTCATTGGCCTGTTTATGAAAAACTGGCATGACGAAAGTGTAACCATTAGTAATGAATGTCCTTGGGTAGAAGATTCAAATGATGCCCTTATCGTAGCCCAAAAATTGGGAATACCTTTTCAAACTATTGACCTGAGTAAAGAATACAAAGAGCGTGTGGTAGATTATATGTTCAATGAATATGAACAAGGCCGCACTCCAAACCCCGATGTTTTATGTAATCGAGAAATTAAATTTGACATCTTTTTAAAGGCTGCTATGAAATTGGGTGCTGATTTTGTTGCAACAGGACATTATTGTCAGAAGGCACAATTTGAAAAAGATGGACAATCAGTATATCAATTAATGGCCGGAAACGATAGAAATAAGGATCAAAGTTATTTTCTATGCCAGTTAACTCAAGAACAATTATCTAAAGCCCTTTTTCCTATTGGGCACCTTCAGAAGCCAGAAGTTAGAAAAATTGCAAAAGAATTAGACTTAATAACAGCTGACAAAAAAGATTCCCAGGGTATTTGTTTTGTGGGGAAAGTTAAATTACCGGATTTCCTGCAACAAAAATTAAAACCAAAAAAAGGTCAAATCATTGAAGTTCCAAACGATCTTGAAGATTACCAAAAGGAAAACACAGAAATTCCCGAGGATCACCTTCAAAAGTTAAAGTCTCTTACTACACCTTTTCGGTATAAAGCATCTCAAGGTAAGGTAGTGGGAAATCATAATGGAGTGCATTATTTTACCATTGGCCAAAGAAAAGGAATAAATGTTGGGGGTACACCAAAACCACTTTTTGTTTTGGACACTGACATAGATGAAAATGTTTTGTATACCGGCCAGGGAACAGATCATCCTGGCCTTTACCGACAAGGTCTATCTATTCGAAAGGAAGAAGTGCACTGGGTGAGGAAAGACCTTAAAATGAAAGAGGGAGACTCCCAAAAAATGTTGGTCAGGATTCGATATCGACAGCCCCTCGAATCGGCTACCCTGTTCATGGAGCATGATAACCTTTATATAATCTTTGATAACTCACAAAAAGGAATTACACCAGGACAATTTGCTGCCTGGTATTCCGAAAACGAATTGATTGGTTCCGGAGTTATAAGTTAAAAGGGGATATTTTTCCTCTTTTAACCCTTTTCATCACTTCTTTCCTTTCTATCTAAAATTTCCCTTCTCTGTAATTAACCATGCTATCCATTCTCCGTTATAAAAATATAACCCGTCCCTAAAAATCAATACCAAATTAAGGAGTAGGAATTTAAAATAAAATTAAAGAAAGGAGGCTAAATAATTTTCAGAAATTCACCCAATTCAAGACAATTAATGAGGGCAGCTTGAATAGTTTTATAATATTCATTGTCTAATGAAAAGAAAGGACCTTTATTATGGAAAGTTATTTTAATTTAAAAAAAATATTCAAAAATCTCCGGGAAAACGAGGTTGAATATATGTTAGATGTACCTGTTCTAATTAGCTTACTTATTGCAGGTGTAGAAAAAACCTATAACAAAACAGAGTTAGAACAAGCGAAATATTTTGCACAGGTAAGAGAAACCCATGACAGAGAAGAGTTAGAAGAGTATTACCATGCTGTAGCGGAAAATTTTGACAAAAGACTCGATTTTTACATGGATAAATTAGATGAAAATAAAGAAAAAAGAGAGGCCAGCCTATACAAAGAATTAAGTCGTTTAAACCATATACTTCCAGTCTTGGATCCAAAATTTCAAGTGGAACTTTATGCCAGTTTAAAAACATACGCAAGACATATTGCAGAGGCCTCGGGAGGAATTCTCGGATATTTTGCCATCACCCCTGAAGAATTAAAACTTATTGACCTCCCAATGATTGAAAAACCCCAATTGGATGAGGATTAAATCTTTTTTTGATTATTGAAGATAAAAATTGCCTCAAATCAAATAAGGCAGTTTAAATTTTCACTCAAAAAAAAAGACCCCTTACCAAAGGGTAAGGAGTCTAATAAACAACACTTCTAATAAAAAACCTTATCTCAAGAATAATAGTTCTCTGTATTTCACCAACGGCCAGATCTCATCATCTACCAAAAGCTCCAGTTTATCTACATGGTACCGAATCACATCAAAGTAACTTTTCACATCGGTACTGTATGCATGCGCTCTTGACTTTGTATCTTCAATCTTGTTAGCCACTTTTCTGGCTTCTACCATAGCATTTACATTGTTCCGAATAATGGCAAGATGCTCAGTAATTTCTTTAATAGTCTCAAAGGTTGGATTATCAGAAACATCAATTCCAATATCCTTCAACCCTTTAATATTTTCAATTAGCTTATTTTGATAAGTAATTGCTGTTGGAATTACATGATTTAATGCCAAGTCCCCCATTACTCTAGATTCAATTTGGATTTTCATAACATAGCTATCCAATTGAATTTCCACTCGAGCATCCAACTCAGCTTCAGAATAAATATCGTGAGCAGCAAACAGATCCTTTGAAACCTTCGTCTGATAAGCTTCTAAAGCCTCCACTGTATTTTTCACATTTGAAAGCCCCCTTTTTTCCGCTTCCTCAACCCATTCTTCAGAGTATCCATTTCCTTCAAAGCGGATGGCTTTTGAATCCTTGATATAGCCTCTCAAAACTTTTATGATTGCAACCTCCTTTTTCTCTCCTGCTTCAATCAAAGCATCTACTTCTTTCTTAAAGGCTACTAATTGCTCACCAACAATCGTATTCAAAACGGTCATTGGAGAAGCCGAGTTAGCAGAAGATCCCACAGCTCTCAACTCAAACTTATTTCCAGTAAAAGCAAAAGGAGATGTTCTATTTCTATCGGTATTATCTAAAAGGATAGGTGGAATTTTATTGATTCCTAACTTCATGTAGACATTATCACCCTTATCGATATCAATATGCCCATTATTTTCCAATTCATTCAACACTTCAGTCAGTGTAGAACCAATAAATACGGACATGATTGCAGGTGGCGCCTCATTTGCTCCTAATCGATGATCATTTCCTGCAGAAGCAATTGATGCTCTTAAAAGTGCATTATGGTTATAAACTGCCTTTATTGTATTTACAAAGAAAACCAAAAACTGGAGATTCTCCTTGGCTTTACTGCTTGGTGCTAAAAGATTTTTACCTGTATTGGTAATTAAAGACCAGTTATTGTGTTTACCACTTCCATTAACCCCTGCAAAAGGCTTCTCATGCAAAAGCACTTTAAAATTATGTCTTTCTGCTACTCGCTCCATCAGGTCCATCAAGAGCTGGTTATGGTCCACGGCAAGATTCACCTCTTCATACATAGGAGCACACTCAAATTGAGACGGAGACACCTCATTATGTCGAGTTTGAATTGGAATCCCCAATTTTAAAGCTTCTGCCTCCAAATCAACCATAAATGTATGCACTCGATTAGGAATAGCCCCAAAATAATGATCTGACAGCTGTTGACCTTTTGCCGGAAGATGACCAAATACTGTTCTACCTGCCATTGTCAAATCAGGACGTGCCTCATAAAGGGCCCTATCCACCAAAAAATATTCCTGCTCAACACCTAAGGATGTACTAACCTTAGATACAGATTTATCAAAATATTCATTAATGACCTCTACAGCAGCTTTATCAACAAAAGCGGACGATTTCAAAAGCGGAGTTTTAAAATCAAGTGCTTCTCCTGTATAGGAAACGAAAATGGTAGGAATACACAAAGTTTTGGCATCTCCATTTTCTAATATGAATGCTGGTGAAGAAGGGTCCCATGCCGTATATCCTCTGGCTTCGAATGTATTTCGAATACCACCATGGGGAAAAGATGATGCGTCAGGTTCCTGCTGAACTAAAGCACTCCCCTTAAATTTCTCAATTCCTCTTCCATCCGGGCTTGGTTCGTAAAAAGAATCATGTTTTTCTGCTGTTGCTCCAGTCAATGGTTGGAACCAATGCGTGTAATGTGTTGCTCCTTTTGAAATGGCCCATGATTTCATTGCAGAAGCCACTGCATCAGCCACATGAGACTCAATTTTATTACCTTTGTCAACTGCATTTACCAATTCTTTATAAATATCGGAAGAAACAGTTGCTCTTAAAGCTTCTGTCCCAAAGACATTAGTCCCAAAAAAATGTGATATTTTGGCAGAGGGCAAGTTGACTTGAACTTCCTTCCTATCCAAAACTTTTCCTAATGCTGATTTTCTGATAGAACCCATCGTATAATTATTGGTTTAATTAGATTGATACTGAACCCAAAATTAAAAACAATTAGACAAACTCAAACATAAAGCCTGATTTTTAAACCTATTTTATATAATTTTTATATAAAAAACAGATTTCAGCCTATTTTAAAAAGCTCAAAACCCGAAATCCACTTTCCTTCATTGACATAAAACTCACCCTATGTAAATTAAAAGTATCCAATGGTACTGCTTAAACTTAAGGTTTTACAGTTTTACACCACTCCTAAAAATATTAAGACTTTATAATTCCTTTATATTTTAAAAACATATAAACTTTAACCTCATAATACCCCTTATCCACTTGTCTTATCGATCTTTGATTTCCTTTTAAAAAGAATAAGATCATGCTTTTTGAACAGCTAATGAATTTTTTAATGGAGTCAAAAGAATCTTAATTCTAAAATTTTAACGATCAACATTAAGAACATTAGTACTAAAAGAATTCATTTCTTAGTTTATAAAAGAGTTAAAGTTTTAATTCCGGGCATTAACCAATGGATTATTCGTGAAAATAAGTACTTTTGCAGCCTTATGAAGAGAGTAGCGTTTTACACATTAGGATGTAAGCTCAATTTTTCGGAAACCTCCACGATTGGGAGGATGTTTGAGCAAAAGGGATATAAGAAGGTAAATTTTGAAGAAGGAGCAGATATTTACATCATCAATACTTGTTCCGTCACCGACAACGCTGATAAAAAGTGTAAAAAGGTGGTCAAAGAAGCGCGAAAATACGCACCAGACTCCTTTATAGCTATTATTGGTTGCTATGCCCAATTAAAACCTCAAGAAATTGCCAACATTCCGGGAGTGGATGCCGTATTAGGTGCTGCAGAAAAATTTCGACTCCTTGAGCTCTTGGATGGTTTCCAAAAAGAAAAAAGTCCAAAAGTTTTTGCGAGTGAAATTAAGGAAGCCAAAGCCTTTAATAACGCTTATTCAATTAATGATAGAACACGTACATTTCTAAAAGTGCAAGATGGCTGTAATTATGGATGTGCATTTTGTACAATTCCTTTAGCAAGAGGAAAAAGTCGCAGCGACACAATCGAAAACATTTTACAGTCAGCCAAGGGAATTGCCTCAACGGAGGTAAAAGAAGTGGTGCTTACCGGAGTTAATATAGGAGATTTTGGAATTGTAGATGGAAAAAGAAAGATTCGATTTTTCGATTTAGTGAAAGAATTGGACTCAGTAAATGGAATAGATCGCATTAGAATTTCTTCTATCGAACCTAACTTGCTTACAAATGAAATTATAGAGTTCGTTTCACAATCAAACCGATTTGTACCTCATTTTCATATACCCCTCCAATCTGGTTCAAACAAAATCTTGCGCTTAATGAAAAGGCGCTATTTAAAGGAATTATACGTAGACAGAGTAAGCAAGATCAAACAATTAATGCCACATTGCTGCATTGGAGTTGATGTAATAGTCGGATTTCCGGGGGAAACTGAGGAAGATTTTCTGGAAACTTATCATTTTCTAAACGAATTAGACATTTCATATCTTCACGTATTCACTTATTCGGAACGAGCCAATACAGTAGCAGCAAATTTAGATCAGGTGGTTCCACATAAGGTCCGTGCCGAAAGATCAAAGATGCTAAGAAACCTTTCGGAAAAGAAAAAAAGGAAGTTTTATCAGGAAAATGTAAATCGGGAAGCTACTGTCCTTTTTGAAGAGGATATTGAGGATGGAATGATGCATGGCTTCACAGAAAATTATGTTCGGGTTAAGGCAAAATACGACCCTATATTAATCAACGAACTAAAAAAGGTTAAACTGAGCCATTTAAACCCTGAAAATTTGATGGAAGTGGAAGAAATATCACCCACATATGAAAAACATTAAATTAAAAATTGGCCTGAATTGAATGACAGGGAAAATTATTTCAAAAGTTAGGGACATCTGTAAAGGATGTCCTACTTGTTTCCAAAAAAGAATTCCTGACAGGGTTCCCATTTTCCATTAAGGTGGTGTAATAAAACAAAACTTTCAACCAAAAAGGAATTCACAAAGGCTTTATCTTTATACTCCTCCCAAGCAATAATAAAATTTCCTCTTTTTAAATCCTTATGAGCAACGGTTAAATGAGGAGAGTAGGGTCTTCCCCATTCCCTTTGATCATAGATACCCAATTTTTTGCTTAACCAATCCAATAATTCGGAATGCAACTTATTTAACTGCTCGGAATTTTCAATTTGAATAAAAATCACTCGAGGAGGAAAGGCCTCAAACCCATTTAATCCGACTGAAAACGAACTCCTGTTTTCAGTAAATAACTGCAAGGAATCACTAAGCCCATTAAATTGTTTTTCTTCCCACTTAAAGGGCATGTACAATGTAATGTGTGGAGGGGATTTTAAAGCGTGTTTCGCTTTAAACCGATTCGAAAAATCTTTTTTTATATCGGTCACTTCATCTTGCAAATCCTTGGGAGGAAGGATACCCAAAAAATATAGCTGAAAATTCCCTGTTCCTTTCATCAAAAAGAATAAAATAGATTAATTGATTTTGACTAGTATCATACACAATTGAGAATATCTACTAATGTCTAGATTCACCTGTTGAAAATTAGAAACCAGAAACAACAGATCCAATTCATACCAGGTGATTTCAAAATATTCCTTAGCACACTAGTAATCCTTTCCCTACTCTCCCCTTTAATGCCACTAAAACTTCTTCCCTTTCCAACCCAACCTATAATTCCAATATTAAATTAAAGGAAGTTTACCACTTAATGACCTGGCCGAAGTTCTAGGGAAAGAACTGGAACCCTAGATTTTTTAATGACTTCTTCAGAAAAACTACTACTTCCTAATATTGGGAATCGAGATTTTCTTCCTTTGCCCACCACAGCTATTAAATCAGCATTTTTTCGGTGGGCAAATTCAATCAAACTGGATTCTCTATTTTTACTGAAAAGGGTTTGGACACTATAGTTGATCAAATTATGTTTAATGGCCCAATCATTTAGTAGAGAATTCTCATTTCGCTGCTGATTTTTAATAGAAGAAATCTTAATGAGATGGATTTTGGCCTCAAAATAGTTGGCTATATCTCTGAGATAAGAAATATAGGCATCGGAATACATGGACATATCTGTGGAAATCACCATATTCCTCATTCTAAAGTTCTTCTGCTGTTCTTTTACAGCTATTACTGGGCAATTCACATTTCGAATCACTTGTTCGGTATGATTACCCTCAAAATATTCAGTAAGAGTAGAAACACCACTAGTTCCCATAATTACCAAATCAATCTGATATTTTTCAACAAAATCACTAATCCCTGTTTTAAAATCGGAGATAATTATGGAAGGGCGAAATAAAACATTTTCATTTCCATAATACTCCATAATTTTCCTCAGGCTACGAAGAGATTGACGGTAGAGTTCAGCAATAAAACGATCACCCGAACTTCCAGAGCCGTCTCCACTTCCGGTGGTACTAAATCCAAAACTCCCAGGTTCGGCAATGGTATGAAAGAGAAATAATTCTGCATTCATCTGTCCTGCAAACTTAACAGCTACTTCAAGGCCATTAATTGAGACATCAGAAAAGTCTAGAGGGACAAGAATTTTGTTCATGGCTATTAACGATGGATGATGAAGAAAAAAACTATTTAACAAACACCTCGATGCCCTTCAAACCTTCTCGGAGGAGTAAAAATTTCTGCACGAAAATAATATACAAAAAAAATCACATTTTTTACTCCTTATATTACATTTTAATTTATAAATAAAAAAGGGAGCATATAAAACCTATGCTCCCTTTCATTGATAAATTTTTTCTCTAATTACTACATAATGCCACCAAATGACTTTGGTCATTTTTCAAGCATAAGCTAAAGCTACCATCCTGAAAACATAAATGGTACAATCCTAAATTTACATGGTCAAAAGAATCCATTAAACGAAGATCGACTTTAAGTAAAAGACATAAAAATATCCTCATAGCCCTCCCATGCATACAAATTAGAATTTCTTTTTCATGATTTTGCCCCATAATATGCTTCAAGGCTTTCTTCTGTCTCTCAACCACCTGAAGCGGTGTTTCACCACCAGGAAGGGAACAGGCTAATTCACCCTCCCTCCAGGCTTTTGTTGTTCTTTCATATACCAATTGGGATGCGGAACTAAATGGTTGGCCTTCTTTTTCACCCCAGTGAATTTCATTCAACCCTCCCAATTTTTCATGAGGAACCCCCTTGGCAATAAAGTTTTGAACTGACTGTACCGTTCTTTGCAAATTGGAAGTATATACTTTATCAAAAGGATGATCTCCATAGGCCTGAAAAAAATATTCAGCCTGTCTTCTTCCTTCTTCATTTAAAGGGGCGTCAATACCTGAGCCTTGCACAATATTTTTTCTATTATATTCTGTTTGCCCGTGTCGAATCAGAAATAAATTCTTTGTTTCCAAGGTTTATTATTTATTAATCTAGTTTCAAAAAAATGTTTAGCTGCTAATCTTTACTAAGCACAATGTAAAATAACGTTTGGTCGAGAAAATATAATATGTTTTATAACTATAAAAACTAAAAAAGCCAAAGATAAATTTCTAGTACCAAACTTCAGTTAATCTATATTTCCCTGTAAACTATCCTGATTATGAAAAAAATTTTGGACTTTCACCCCTGTTGATGAAGCAAACCACCCATTAAATCCACAAAAACAAAATACCTGATCTTCAGAAACAAATACCTATACAAGGAAATAACTCATTCTATACAGTTCTGAAATTTGTTAGTATTTACATTCTTAACTAATTTTGATCAATATTTAACCAAAATCTAGCCGAACATTTTTGTTAATTCCTTTTAAATTAATTTAAAGCTTGGCCAAATTTTTTACTCAAGCGACAAATGCCTTTTAAAAGACTGCACACCCATATTTTAATAAAAATTATGGGTGCCCGCTAATTTTGGTTTATAATTTTCTTATTCACTCGTCTTGAATACGAGATTTTTTCTAACCATTTCATTTTTTATGTTTCGACCCGACATATCAATAGATCTACTCAATCAAATAAGTCAGGAATCGATGGTTGATCACCTAGGGATTGAGTTTATTGAAATAGGAAGTGATTTTATTAAAGCCACCATGCCCGTCGACCATCGTACAAGACAACCGATGGGACTTCTACATGGAGGAGCATCAATGGCTTTGGCAGAAACACTAGGAAGTATAGCCGCCACCTGTTGCGTTGATAATTCCAAACAATATTGTGTTGGCCTGGAAATAAATGCCAATCACATCAAAAGTGCCAGAGAAGGATTTGTACAAGGTATCTGTAAAGCTGTTCATATCGGAAAAAAAACCCATGTTTGGGAAATCAAAATTTACGATAGAAAAGAGCAGCTAATTTGCATTAGTCGGATAACAATTGCGGTGATTGACCATAAAAAGGCATGAAGGAGATAATTCAAGACAAATACATATCAGACATTGACCTGAAAGGGTATTCTGAGGAAAGTATATTTAATAGTTTCTTGCATGCCACTTTTAAAGGGAATTTTTCTATATCATTTTGGCGTAATCCCTTAGAAAAGGAAAAACATTTGGTTGTTGATCTTTCAGGAGAAGGAACAGGTTCCTCGACCAACTTACAAGATTCTAATTCCGGATTTTTGTTTTCTGCCTTTGATAACTCTTCCAATAATTCAACCCATTTTATTAATGCCGATCTTTATTTTGGAACAAAGGAAGAAAGTATTGTTTCTAAACTCGGAATGGCAAAAAGGGATCCTGCAGAGAAGAAATTTCGAAAGGATTTTCAAAACTTTCTGAAAGGAAACACAAAAGATAAATCCCCATATTTCACCACCGAACTTCCACCTGAAAAAGAAACCAATAAACGCCTGTTTATCAATACAGTAACCCAATCTATTAAAAGCATTAATTCAGGTAATTTTCAAAAGGTAGTTCCTGCAAAAACAAAGGTTGTCCCCCTTTCAGAAAAATTTAAAATCATTGAAACTTTCCAAAAGCTTTGCTCTCATTATCCTAATGCTTTTGTCTCTCTGGTTTCCATTCCAAATGTGGGGACTTGGATGGGAGCAACACCTGAGCTTTTAGTTAACATAGATCAGAAGCAACAAATCTTTAAAACGGTTGCTCTGGCTGGAACCCAGATTGCCTCTCAAGACCTAACAACAGAAACGGCAGCTTGGAGACAAAAGGAAATTGAAGAGCAAGCCATGGTGGGACGATATATTATCAATTGCTTCAAAAAAATTAGGCTCAGGGAGTATGAGGAAATAGGGCCAAGAACGATCCAGGCAGGAAACTTACTTCACCTAAAAAGTGAATTTAAAGTAAATATGAAAGCTACAAACTTTCCGGAATTAGGAAGTGTCATGTTAGACCTTCTTCACCCTACTTCTGCAGTGTGTGGTATGCCTAAAGAACCCGCTCTTGATTTTTTGAAAAAGCATGAACCTTTTGACAGAGAATATTACAGTGGTTTCCTTGGGCCTGTTAACATTAAGGAGGTGACTTCACTATTCGTCAACCTTAGATGCATGAAGTTAGTAGAGAAATCTGCAGTATTGTTTGCTGGAGCTGGAGTAACAGCCAATTCAAATGCTGAAAAGGAGTGGGATGAAACAGAGTTAAAATGCAATACACTGTTAAAAGTGTTAAAATCTTAAAAACGCATGGTTTAGGTTACTTCAATTCCCTTTCACCTTTCTTCAAAGAGGACTACCTAAATTGGAATATTTATAAAAATATTTCAATTCTCTTTTTAGGGAATTAAACTAATTTTGACCCATTGCTAATGATAGAGCCCAAAGAAGGGTAAAATACCTAGAGGTAAAGCTTACTATCGACGATTATATTTTACCTTTATTTCCCTTTTTTTGAACTTCAAGAATTGAAAGTATGATCCTTCAACATATAGTTAATTTAACTGAAATTTGTGCACAAAAAGGGATAAAGGACGTCATCCTATCAGTAGGTTCTAGAAATGCCCCAATGGTACTTAATTTTGTTCGGCACCCACAAATTAGAACCCGAACAATTAGTGATGAAAGAACGGCCGCTTTTATTGCCTTAGGAATTGCCCAAAAGACCAAAAGACCTGTGGCAATCGTCTGTAGTTCGGGATCAGCGGCATACAACTACGCTCCAGCTGTGGCAGAAGCCTATTTTCAACAAATTCCTCTGTTAATATTAACAGCTGACAGGCCTCCTGAATGGATTGATCAACAGGACAATCAAACTATAAGACAATTTGAAATCTATGGGAAAAATATAAAGAGTAGCTATTACCTTCCGGTTTCCCCATCTACAGTAGATGAACTTTGGCATTCGGATAGAATTGTTTCAGAAGCACTAAATGTAAGCACTTCATTTCCCGCTGGTCCCGTTCATATCAATGTTCCCCTAAGAGAGCCTTTCTATCCGGAAAAAGGGGAAGAAATAGTTTTCGATACATCGGTAAAGGTAATTGATCAGATTCCCACTATTCCTACCCTAAATTCCAATGTTCTGAACAAACTAATTCAAGAGTGGAATCAATTTGACAAAAAATTAATTATTGCGGGGCAAGGGCCCCTTCAACCTCAATTAATTGATCATTTAAAAAAACTCGGGGAAGAACAAATGATCCCAATTGTAGGAGATGTTACTTCCAATTTGCATGATATTCCAGAAGTAATTCGTTATCCGGACATCTTTTTAGGAAAAGATGATGAAAAGCTTTTAACAGCTCTACAACCCGATTTGCTGATCACCTTTGGGAAAGCTGTTCTTTCGAAAAACAGCAAACTTTTCCTCCGTAAGTATAAACCCAAAGCACATTGGCACATTCAACCTGGTGGTCATGTGGCAGACACTTATCAGAGTTTAGGTAAACACATTCCCGTAAACCCAGATTGGTTTTTTGAAAAAATCCTTAATTACGAAGAAAAAAGCTCCATTTCTAACAACACCAACTATTTCGATGATTGGCAGAAAGCGGAAAAATTCTCAAAAAATATACTTGAAGCTCCATTATTAAATGAAAACTATTGTGAGTTTGGTATTATAAAAAAGGCCATTGATAAACTACCAGAGAAAACAGACTTACAATTAGCCAATAGTATGGCGGTACGATATGTCAACTTTGTAGGGATTAATTCTGCTAAGAAAAATATAGAAGTATTTTCAAACCGTGGTACCAGTGGAATTGATGGTTGCAATAGTACTGCAGTTGGTAATGCACTTTCGACGGATAAACTAACTGTACTCTTTACGGGGGATATGGCCTTTCTTTATGACCGAAATGCATTCTGGCACAACTACTTACCGAACAACCTCAGAATCATTTTATTGAATAATCATTCGGGATCTATTTTTAGAATCATTAAAGGGCCTAGTGACCAACCGGAACTAGAGGAGTACTTTGAAACACGCCAACAATCAAATGCCCAACATATAGCAAAAGAATTTCAATTCGATTATTTTTATTGCAATGGATTAGATCAGTTGGATGACCTTCTAAATCAATTTTATTCCAGAGAAGGAAATGCCAAAATCCTGGAAATCGAAACCGACAGCAAGGTGAACAAAGAAATATTTTTAAAATTCAAACAACTAATTAACGAGCAGTAACGGCAATTAAATTCGATTGGAAAACTATTAAAGAATACCAGGACATTTAGTTCAAGTTCTTCGAGGAAATTGCTAAAATCACAATCAATAGATCGGAAATCTACAATGCATTCCGACTAATAATCAATTTGGAGATGATTGAGGAAATCGATCATTGTAGAGAAAATCCGGATAATCATACCGTAATGTTTACTGGTGAAGGGGAAAAAGTATTTTGTACAGGTGGAGACCCAAATAATAAACCAAAAGGAGGCTAAATAGGTGGAGAAGGGGTGCTTAAACTGAACGTATGGGGTTTACAATAAGAAATTCGCTCTTTTCCTAAGCCTCTTATCGCCATGGTTAATGCCAATTTGATACACTTGGCATCTAGAGCATATATTTTCTACTATATTTGCCTTGGAAACGGCCATAATACATCTATGAAGGCATTACTGCTCAACGGAAAGCAATTCACTTACAACTACATTAAATCGGGAGAATGGAAATCTTCTAATTTTTCTGATTTTGAAAGCAATACTTTATCCTTTTCCCAAAAATGGTTAAGTGGCGAAAAGGAATTTTCCATATCCACTTCCGGCTCAACCGGCACCCCAAAAATAATTAAGATAAGCAGATCACAAATGATTGCCAGTGCAAAATTGACTACAAGCTTTTTAAGGCTTCAAAAAGGAGATAGTGCTTTGGTCTGTTTAAACACCGCTTATATAGCTGGGCGGATGATGTTGGTAAGAAGTTTTGAATTGGGGATGAATATTATTGCCGTAGAACCCTCATCCAATCCCTTGGAAAACTTAAGCAGAAATGATAAAATTGATTTTACTGCATTAGTTCCCCTACAAATGCAAACCCTACTAGAAACTGAAAAGAACTATCTTCCCCAACTAAATCAAATGAAAGGAATTATTATAGGGGGAGCAGCCGTAAATCCCTCCTTAGAAGAAAAACTTCAATTAGTAAAGAGTGCCGTTTACAGTACCTATGGCATGACAGAAACCGTCTCTCATATTGCTTTAAAAAGATTAAATGGACCTGAAAAATCCGATTATTATCAGATTTTTGAAGGAATAGAAACAGAATTGGATGAAAGATCTTGTTTATGCATTCAAGGAAGTGTTTCCAATAATGAGAAAGTCATTACCAACGATATAGTGGAATTTAATGGAGGGAAGACTTTTAAATGGATTGGTCGTGCAGACAATATAATCAATAGTGGTGGAGTAAAAATCTTTACCGAAAAGGTTGAAAACATCATCGACAGACTATTTGGAGAGCTCTCAATTAAAAGACGTTTCTTTTTATATGGGATACAAGATGAAAAACTTGGGCAGAAAGTTAGCCTTTTTATTGAGGGAACGGGTCTTCCTTTAGAAAAGCATCGCCAGTTAAAAAATGGCCTACAAAAAGCTTTAAGTAAATTTGAAGTCCCAAAAGACCATTATTTCATACCCACCTTCCAAGAAACGGAAACCGGTAAAATCCAAAGACAACAAACCGCTAATTCCAATTAAATGTAATAAAAAAAGAAAAGAGCTGTAAATGACCACAGCCCTTTCTTACTTTACTAACAAACACTAAACTTAGTCTTACATTAACATAAAGTCCGCCTCTTTTACATCTCGTGAATTGGTTCCTACATAAACCTTAAAATCCCCAGGTTCAGTTCCAAAAGTCATGTCTCGACGATAAAATGATAGATCGTCTTCCGTTAAATCGAAACTAACTTCTTTGGTTTCTCCAGCTTTGATCATCAATTTTTTAAAGCCTTTCAATTCTTTTACAGGACGGGTTACACTACCCACCAAATCCCTAATATATAATTGTACAACTTCTTCGCCATCCACCTTTGAGGCATTTTTAACACTGACTTTAACCTTTAAGGTTTCTCCACTTTTAATTGACGCTTTATCTAATTGAATATCAGAATACTCAAACTTAGCATAACTCAACCCATAACCAAATGGATAAAGAGGAGAGTTTTCCACATCACGGTACCTGGATGAATAAATACGGTCACTGGCTGGTTCGGAATAATCTCCCGTGTAAGGCCTTCCCGTATTTTTATGATTATAGTAAATAGGAACTTGTCCCACATTTCTAGGGAAAGTCATAGGTAATTTACCAGAAGGATTGTAATCACCGAATAAAACCTCAGCAATGGCAGGCCCAGTTAGGGTTCCCAATGACCAAGTCTGCAAAATAGCTGGAATATTCTTATCCATCCAACTAATAGCCAAAGGTCGCCCACTACTTACCAATGTCACAATCGGTTTTCCAGTTTTTTGAATGGCTTGCATGAGTTCTTTTTGAACCCCCGGCAATTCAATAGAGCTTCGAGAGGCTGCCTCACCACTCATTACCGCACTTTCACCTAAAGCTAAAATTACAACATCTGCTTTGTTGGCAATACCTACAGCTTTGGAAAACCCGGAACGAGAATCACTATAGAAATCGGCTCCATCGGCTGTTAATATTTTTGTACCAGGCCCAACTTTTTGTTTAATTCCTTCCAATATAGAAATTGGGTCTTGGTTTTCTCCAAAGAATGACCACATTCCATTTAACTCATCCTTATTTTCCGCCAAAGGACCAATCAAAGCAATCGTATTAACATTTTTATTGATAGGAAGCAAATCCTTTTCATTCTTCAATAAAACGATAGACCGCTTTGCCATATCCAATGCGGCATCATAGTTCTCTTTAGATCTTACCTCCTTCTTTTCAACTGCAGGGTCTGCATATAAATAAGGATTTTCAAATAACCCTAAATCATACTTTAGCTTCAAAACTCTTCTCACTGCTTTATCCAATGTTTCTTCACTCAATTTTCCTTCCTTCACCAATTTTTCGATTTCAGAAGAATAAATTAAGCCCATCATGTCCATATCATTACCGGATTCTAAAGCCATTTTGGCTGCATCTGCTCGATTACCTACCACACCATGATTGATCATTTCTGTAATAGAATTGTAATCAGATACTACCATTCCATTAAAGCCCCACTCCTTTCGCAATATATCATCCAGTAAGTATTTACTTCCACTAGCCGGCACCCCATCAATTTCATTAAAAGAAGTCATAACAGTAGCAGCGCCTTCATCAATAGCGGCCCTATAAGGAGGAAGATACATCTCTCTAAGCACACGTTCCGACATATCCACGGTATTGTATTCTTTTCCCCCTTCGGGAGCACCGTAAGCGGCAAAGTGTTTTACACAAGCTGCCAAAGTATAAGGGGCTGCCAAATCATTGCCCTGAAAACCTCGAACTCTTGCCCGGGCAATCAAAGAGCCCAAATATGGGTCCTCACCTGCTCCTTCAGCATTTCTTCCCCATCTGGCATCTCTTCCAACATCAACCATCGGAGCGAAATTAAAATTAATTCCGGCTGAAGTGGCTTCTTTAGCCGCAACCCTTGCCCCATTTTCAATGGTTTCTAAATCCCAACTAGCTGCCTCAGCTAAAGGAATTGGAAAAATGGTTTTATACCCATGAATAATATCAGCACCAAAAAGTAATGGAATACCTAATCGAGAATTTTCAACGGCTAATTTCTGAAGCTTATAAGAAAACTCTGCACCCGGTGCATTAAAGACCCCAGTAACTTTTCCACTCTTTATCATTTCCAGCCTTTCCCCATCATTGGTTACAGAGGCCGGCCCAGTCTGAAGAGCATCTCCGACTATAAAATTAAGCTGCCCGACCTTTTCCTCCAAGGTCATTTGACTAAGCAGCTCTTCTACTTTGTCATTAGTTGGTTCTTTGGACACCGGTTCA
>NZ_SMMB01000726.1 GCF_009711365.1 Xanthovirga aplysinae
TTAACCCCTCAATTAAAAATAATTAACTAGTCAATAAATTTAGCTTTTTCCAAACAAGCTGTGCTGCAGCTAGGTCTTCCAAAGCATGCCCTACGGATTTAAAAAGGGTAATTTCTTCCTCACCTTGTCTACCTTTTGCTTTACCCTGCGAAAGGGAAAAAAGATCCGCCTTTATATCTTCTCTTTGAATCACTCCTTTCTCCAAAGGAATAAAAATATCTCCCCCTTCCTTTGTTCCCCCTTGAAAAGTATCTACGAACAGAGAAGCCCTCCTCACGGCCTCGTCATCACTTTCCCTCATATCAGGTCTGTAAGCTCCCACTAAATCCAAATGTTGACCGGCTTTTAACCAGCTCCCCTTAATTAAAGGTTTTGGAGATAGGGTAGCACATGAAATAATGTCCGCAACAGACACTGCCTCCTGTATATCTTCAGCAATTTGAGCTTCATAGCCTTTATTTTCAAAAAGATTAGCCAACTCCTGGGCTTTATCCAAATTTCTTCCCCAAACCAAAACCTTTTCTATAGGTCGAACAGCCGAATGAGCCTGAATTAATTCTGGAGCCAAAGCTCCTGTACCTACCATTAATAAGGTTCGACTATTTTTTCTTGATAGAAAACTGGAGGCCAAAGCAGAAGCAGCAGCGGTTCGTTTTGCCGTTAAACTCTTGGCATCAAAAAGCACAAGAGGACGCCCTTTATGGGCGTCCATTAATAAATATAGTCCTTGAATGGAAGGTAAATCATACTTACCATTATTAGGAGATACTGTAACAATTTTCACCCCTACATGTTCTCCTGCTTCCCAGGCAGGCATCAATAAAAGCGTGGATTCTCTCCCCTCAACCGGATTAGGAAAATCATGGTGATGCCGCATAGGCACCTCATACCTTCCTTGAAAAGCAACCTTCAACGAAGAAATTAATTCCTTAAAATTCACAGCTTCTTCAATTTGCTCCCTGCTAAGATGCTGCATTTACTTTACCTCCTCTTTAGATAAATCACCATTTATTGTTCTCCACACTTTTAGTGGGTTATCGTCTTTCAATTCATTTGGTAATAAGTCCTGCGGACATCCCTGGTAGCAAACAGGCCGTGCAAAACGCTTTATAGCAGATGTTCCAACAGAAGAAAATTTTGAATCGGAAGTAGAAGGGAATGGACCTCCATGATGCATAGAAGGGCACACTTCTACTCCGGTGGGCACACCATTAAAGATCAATCTTCCCACTCTTTCCTGAAGGGCCTCGATATGTGGCTGGAAAGAGGACATCTCACTTTCTTCACCCATAATGGTAGCAGTTAATTGTCCCTCCAAACTATTGATCACTTCCAGGGCCTTCTCACTGGAATCACACACAACAAGTAATGAATAAGGACCAAAAACCTCTTCTTTCAAGGCAGAATTCTGAATAAAATCATCTGCCTTTACACTTGCTACTACAGCCTTTACCTGCAGGCTTTCGGAATCAGCATTCTCAGAAGAGACTCCCAATAATTGAACACCATCCTGCTTTTTGGCCTCTCCGTAAGTATATTGAAAACCATCCCACACTCTTTTATTAAGCATGGAGGAAGGTAACACTTTTGATATTTCTACAGCTAGCGTTTTCCTAAAATGAACTAATGAAGGGGAGTCAATACCAATTAAAATACCAGGAGAAGTACAAAACTGTCCTGTACCCAAGGTAATAGACCCTGCATAGATTTTGGCGATATTTTCAGCATTTTCCTCTAAAGTTGACGGCAATAATAAAACTGGATTTGTACTTCCCATTTCCGCAAAAACAGGTATAGGTTCTTCCCTTTGAGCTGCGGCATTGTATAAAGCTCTACCTGCCTTTCCCGAACCTGTAAAGCCTATGGCTTTTACTACAGGGTGCTTCACTAATATTTGCCCAGCTTCAATACCTCCATACACCATGGAGAATACGCCATCAGGCATTTTTGTTCTTTCAGCAGCCTTTTGAATAGCCAAGGCCACCAATTCACTTGTAGCAGGATGCCCCTCATGGGCTTTTACTATAACTGGATTTCCTGCTGCCAAAGCAGAAGCAGTATCTCCCCCAGCCGTGGAAAAGGCTAATGGGAAATTACTGGCCCCAAATACAACCACAGGACCTATAGGCCTGAGCATCTTTCTAACGTCAGGTTTCGGTAGGGGCTGACGATCGGGTATTGCTGTATCAATATGCGCTTCCACCCAAGAGCCTTCTCTTATCAATTGAGCAAAAGCGTTCAATTGTCCAACGGTTCTTCCTCTTTCTCCTATTACCCGACCTTCAGGCAAAGAAGATTCCTTCATTACTGTTTGCACCAAATTGTCTCCCAAAGCGGCTATTTCTTCTCCAATAGCCTCCAAAAATGATGCTTTTTGTTCACCACTTAAGTTTTTAAAAATTTCATAAGCCTTACGTGATTTCTCCAGCAATTGATTTAATTGTTTGGTTTCTGGCTCATAAATGGTATTATTGACCTCTTCAGATAGCAATGAGGCAAATTTTTTGTCTATAGTTTGCGGGCTTGTAATACTCATGGTCGTTTTAATATTCTGAAAAAAAGGAATTAATTTTACTCACAATGGTAGATAAAAGAAAGGCATTAGAACCCCAATAAACTAACGCCTATTCTTCTATCCAAATTAAAGTCTTAAGCAAGTTCAGCTACTCCCAATTCAGGTAAAATAGGGCGATTAGCCAATCCTTCTTCAATGATTCTCAAAACTCGCTCACGCTCTTCACCCACTAACGGCAGACGAGGTTCACGTACAGGCTCAGTACCTAGTCCTGTTGCTACTTCAGCCAATTTAATATTCTGTACCAATTTAGTAGAAACATCTAAATGTAACAATGGGAAGAACCAACGATAAATAGCTCTTGCTTCCTCTATTCTTCCTTCTTTCACCAATCTATAAATGGCAACTGTTTCTTTAGGAAAGGCACAAACTAAACCTGCGACCCATCCATCAGCACCCATTACCAAACTCTCCATCGCTAAATCATCTACTCCGGAAAGAATTTTATACCGGTCTCCTAATTCATTCTTAAGATCTGTCAAAGTTCGAATATCATCGGTAGACTCTTTAATAGCCTGGAATTTAGGATCTTTCGCTAGCTCCTTAAACATATCAATGGTAATCAACACCTTATAAGCCACTGGATTATTATATAGCATGATAGGCAGATCAGTTGCATCTGCAATGGTTTGCAGATAATGCACTGTTTCCCTGTCATCTGATTGATATCGCATTGGAGGCAATACCATTAATCCATCAACACCTGCATCCTTTACTGCTTTGACAAAAGAAACAGCGGTTTTGGTATTACTTTCAGCCACACAAACGATTACTGGCACACGCCCATTACTAACCATTTTTGCAGACCGAACCAAATCTATCTTTTCTTCGCAACTTAAAGAACTTCCTTCTCCTAAAGTACCGGAAATCACAATACCATCAACCCCTGCATCTATTTGGGCTTCGATATTACGTTCAAAGACAGGAAAGTCTATACTTCCATCTTCAAAAAATTTTGTAGT
>NZ_SMMB01001044.1 GCF_009711365.1 Xanthovirga aplysinae
ATAATTATACTTATCCTGTGTATTTCAAGAATGTCTTTTGCCCAGGAATTAGTAAATGAATTCCGAATTCCACTTGCAGATGATAAGGTAAGGTATAAACTCACCGCAACTTCATTCGATCCCTCAAGTGAAATACTTTCCTTAAGTGTGCTAAAACAGGAAGAACTCAGAAAAGACAAAATTAACCTTCCTATTTATGCACCTTATTTCATGCACTATGTACTGGATGAACAACTGGAGCTTAAAGAACAGAATTTCAGAGAACTTCGATCCGCTATGAGAGGGGAAGATTACAGTCTCATAAAGGATTTTCCCGGTGCTTTTTCAGGCCATCCAGAAAAGAAAACAAATACGGGAAGGTTGCTAAAAATGAACCAGTCGCTTTCAGGCAACCCATGGATTGGTTTTAATGAAAAAGAATATTTCTATGATATTTCCAGCGATCGGTTCTATACCAACATGTTAATTGTTGAAAAAGGGAAAACGCCGGAAGAAGATATTTTAAAAGTTAAAAAAGGACTAAATAAAAGTCAGGAACTCCCCACAGTATACCCACAGCATGAGCAAGTGGAAGGTTTAAAAAAGCAACGATTTATGGCCTGGGTAGATGATTCTTTTTCAGATGCTAAAGCACATACCCTTATTGTCCCTGGTGGCATCAGAATAAGAGGAAAAAAACTGGACAAACATAATCATTATAAACAACAGTTTATCTTAACTTTTGATCAAGAGGGACAAGAGATTAATAAAATCACTTTGCCATTCCAATATCCCCGAAGCATTGAATATTCCCAGGGGTTGAATAAAAAGCAGGTATTTTCAAATCATTCTACCTACGATAGCTACGTTTTTATTTATGAAAGGGTATTTGGTATTGGGAAAAAAAATAATGACCCGGACCCCCTTAACCACTGGATTGTTCATGTGGGTAAACAAGGCCGGGAAATCTTTAAAACTAAGATTCATATAGGCAAAAAATATGGTGGAAAAGTGCTTTTTGCCCATAATCAAGGAGATGCCTTAATTTTATTATTCAAAGAGGACACCGACAAATTTGGGCTGATGAAGTTTAATGAGGGCAAACAGGAATTCACTAAAACCATTTCTTATACTGAATCTAAAAGCTTCCTTAAAGGAAACGGAGAGGGGATGAGTAAATCCATTGGAAAATCCTTTATCGTACAGGGAGCCAAAACCCTCAACAATGGGGATTTTCTCTTTTATGGACAATACAAGGAAGAAGTTACCAAGGCCATAAGGGACCCAAAAACCCTTGAATTAAACCCAGCCGTCTATGCTTATCCACAGGCCGTAGCCTTACATTTTAGCACCGAAGGAGAATTCAAAGGACAATATGCGGTTGATTTAAAAGATTGGAAGTTCAAAGCCCCTTCTCTATTAAGTGAAATGGAAATTTTTGAAACTTCCAATAACCAATTACTATGGGTTATTCATAATGTAAAATCCACCCAAGTAAAGGGAAATGATAAATTTTTATTACCCTATGGCAGGTATTTTTCAGACCTTGAAATGGCTGAGGATAAACCCTTCTCTGTGAATGAAGCCTTGGTAAACCTGATCGACACTGACAAGGGAAATATGAACCCCCTTCAAATTCAAAAGGAAAAAGAGGATAAACCTTTTATTAGCTTTTCGGAAAACACTTACTTATATGTTCCAGAAAAAAATTGGTTCTTCCTTTTTGGAGCAGAAAGAAACAAGGAAAATAATATTGACCATCTGCTCATTAAGAAGTATCAACTGTAATTTGGCTTTCGAATGACTAAAGCACCATAATGCTTTTTTTGAATATTGTCATATATCCTCATTCCAAAAAAAGACCTTAGTAGTGAATTCCGTTAAGGTCTTTTTTAATCACACTTTGCGTCTAATTCCCCTTTACCAGAAACTAACCCTTGCACCGTAATCACAAACACTTCGGCTTCAATCTTACCTCCTAATTCTTTTAACAGTTTTCTAGAAACCATTAAGGTATTTGGGTAATTTGGATCGACTTCCCATTGAGCTGATTCAATATCCCTTAGTTCCTTGGAACGCAACCCAATCCTTATTTCTCTTCCAGCTGCATCATTATTTTCCACTCCAAAGATTGGACTTTTATCTCCAATAGGAAAACTAAAACTGGAAGCAATAGGGAAATAACTTTCTTCCTTTAAACCCGCCACAACGGAAATATCTTTTTTTACCTCATTTATCAACAGAGGTCCCACTATTTCGTCAAAGAATTTTATAAAAAAGCGTTACTTTGGAAAAAAATTCAAATTTATTTTTTCAAAAAAAATCTTTAAAAAAGAGAAGAATTCCAATAAAGCGTTTTTTCACAAAAAGAACTAGAAAGTACATAAAAGCACTGCTGGCCAGCAAAACATTTCTTTCTGAAGAAATTTACTGAATGAGATCGTAAAAATAAGTAGGGATAGCTAATTATCCTTTCCATCTATTTAGTAAAAAAACATTTTCGACCTTTTGGAATTAACCAATTCTAACAAGTTCGAATGTTTCTCTTCTCCTAATTGTTTTACCCTCATAAACTGGTTGTTCCAAATAATTCCAATAGGATGGTTGGTAAGAAGCTATTTTCCCTTTCCCTTTTTTTAACCATCATTATATCACCACCTTTCGGTCAAAATCGACGAAAAGGTGAAAACCAGCAAACCTTTAGATTTGGAAAGCGGTTAGAGTTAGCCAAAGAAAATGATGAAGTATATGACATAGAACCAGACTCCATTTTGTATCAGAATTTTCAGGCTGCAATTACCGTTCAATTGAAAAAGTTTGGTTTTCTCTATCAAGAAAGCAATCCCAACTTTTCAGTTCGCTATGGGCTTGCAGTCTATAAAAAGGGGAGCAATCAAAAGGGGGGATATGCTATTGCTCCCGGAGTTTTTGCTTTTGGGGGAGGAGGGGTTGGTTTTTTCTGGTTTCCAGGGGGTACACCCATAGATTACCATGTGGTTATTTTTGATGTAAAAGTGGAAGATCAACATAGTTCAGCGATTGTCTATGAAAAAAGCTATGCACAAAGTTACTCTGGGTTAAATAAACTAACCGAAAAAGAATTTAAAAGAATTTCTAAAAAGCTTTTTCGTGATTTTCCGAAAAAACAGGCCTGGAATTGAAAAACAATATCTCCAAAACTCTTTTAAAAGATTCTAAAGAAATTCTCCGATTATTTTTTACCTCACACAATCCAATACCAACAATTTCTCTAAAATTCAAAGCAAAATCATACTTCTTTGTCTCCTAAAACTTACAACATAAATAGTTAAATTCAAAAAATTCACATTTAAATATAAATTAAAAATACTTACAACAAATATTAACATTAATTTAATTTGTTCTAAAATAAATTAATATGATCTCATATTTAAATTAGTTTATAAATTTAAATATGATAATAATGAAAAAATTATTTACAATTTCTGTACTTACATTTATTGGTGTAAGTGCTTTTGGAAGCAATTTCAAAAAAGCACCCAGAAAATTAACTCCAACAAAAACGAGCCAGAAGGCCCAATTACCAGAAGACTACTGTACACCTCTCCCACGACCGCAGGCTGAAACTATGGAGGAGGTTCGAATTGGCGACTATGACTTCTTTCATGATTATATATCTCGAGATAATGGAAACTATCAAGACAGAACGAACAAAGAAATCAACCTCATTAAAAACTTTGGATTGCCCATTGTAATTGGAAGTGACCTTTTTGTAGAACAACCCCCTTGGGTTTTCAGCCAACAATCCATAAAAGTATGGATAGACTATAACCAAGACTTCATTTTTGACAACGAAAACGAATTGGTAATAAACGGATGGATTGATGAGAAAAGACAGGACCCTGATGATGACGTTGGAAATGCCTTTCCTAATTTCCATGGATCTTTTATCACTTCTGAACTGGCCTATACGGGAAAAACCCGAATGAGAATTCAAATGAGCCCTAACGGTGAGTCTACAGCCTGCGAGGTTTCTGCCGGAATGGTGTTAGATTATACTGTTAACATCCTGGAAGATGAATTGGATTACTGTATACCTGAAAATATCATAAACAGAGATGAGTGGATTGGTCACTTTTACATTAACAACCTACACCATGAGGTAGGACAATTGGAGAGCTACAACAATTTTACTCATGAAACTTTCAAATTGAACCTTGGCCAATCCCACACCTTCAGAATTGTCCCCGATTTCAGAGATCAAATCTATAAAGAGCATGTCAGTGTATGGGTGGACTTTAACCTGGATGGTCATTTTGATAACACAACAGAGTTAATTGTAGAGGACATCTCAGAACAAGGACAGGAGGTTATTTCAGAGGTTTATTTCCCAGACAGCATCTCTTTGGAACCAAGACGCATGCGTGTAGGCCTTAAATTTAATTCCTATAAAGAAGGGGCCTGTGAAGATTCTTACTGGGGGCAGGTATTAGACTATACCATTGATTTTAGAAAAGCCTCATCATTAATACAGCCTTCAAATATTACTTTCACTCTGGAACCGGAAATTGAAGAGATTACAGATTTAAGTTACCATTTTTACCCAAACCCATCCTTGGGAGGAAATATTAATCTGGCTTTTAAGAGTGATAAACCAGAGAAAATAAAACTAGAGATAAGGTCAATAACTGGTCTTTCAGTGTACAAAAAGTCACTCGAATTAATTCCAGAGGAAGTGAAAACCATTCAGCTTAGGAAAGCTCTTAAAGGTGTATATCTCTTCCAAATCAAAGGAGAAAGAACTACCGTAGTTGAAAGAATCATCTTGAAGTAATAGAGGAAAAGTTTTTAATAATACACAATTTATCCATTGAGCAGCAGGAAGCTTTCCCTGCTGCTCTTTCATTTCACCTTACTGCCCTTACTGCCCTTACTGCAAAATTTTCCCCTCAATAAAGTCATTTATCACAAAAAGCAATCTCACTTTCTTACATTGGCACCATAAAAAAGTTAAGCTTTATCAAAACTTCGGTAATACGTAAACTCCCTCCCTGTAACGATCTTAATTTTCAGAACGTAATTCTTTATTTATCTTTCACTTGTGGTTATTCAGATAAAAGACTTATCTTTGCGGACTAAATTTCTGAAAGGGGACGAGTTCCTCCGACTAACTTTAAAAAGTTAATAACAAGAAAATGGCAACTAAAATCAGATTACAGCGTCGAGGACGCAAAAAGTACGCTTTCTACAGCATTGTAGTTGCGGATGCTAAATCACCACGAGATGGTCGATTTATTGAAAAATTGGGTATTTACAACCCAAATACAAACCCTGCAACCATCGATTTCAATGAAGATCAAGCATTGAAATGGGTGATGAACGGAGCCCAACCTACAGATACGGTAAAAGCGATATTATCCTATAAAGGGGTATTGCTGAGAAAACATTTACAAGTAGGTGTAAATAAAGGAGCCATCACTCAAGAAGAGGCAGATAAGCGATTTGAGGAGTGGAAGCAATCCAAAGAGGCAAAAGTTACTGGTAAAGTAGACTCATTGGCAAAAGCGAAAGAGGATGCTGAAAAAGCTAGATTAGCTGCCGAAGCAAAAGTAAAAGAAGCACGTGCAGAAGCGTTGAAAGCAAAGCAAGCAGAGGCTGAAGCTGCTGCTGCAGCTGAAGCAGGAGAAGGAGAAGAAGAAGCTCCTGCAGAAGGCGGAGAAGCACCAGAGGCTACAAACGAATAAGACAGAGGCTTGGCCATGGAAAAGGATGCATGTTTCGAACTGGGGTATGTGTTAAAAACTCATGGCTTGAATGGTTCTGTTTCGGTTTTTCTGGATGTTGACTTTCCTGAAGAATATGAGAATCTGGAATCAGTTTTTATTGAAGTCAATAAAAAGCTGATTCCTTTTTTTGTGGAAACCATCCATATTGCAAAAGGCAAGGCCAACATCAAATTTGAAGATATCGATCAAATTGAAAAAGCCGAACAGCTAAAAGGTTGTAAACTCTTTTTACCACTTGAATTATTGCCCAAGCTGGAAGAAGGACAGTTTTATTACCATCAGGTCATTAACTACCAAGTTTGGGATGAGCAGAAAGGCCTCTTAGGTAAAATTCAATCAATCTATGAGATGCCCAATCAGGACCTGATTGCCATGGATTTCCAGGGAAAGGAAGCCCTTATTCCAGTCAGTGATGAAATCATTGAGAAAGTGGATCACGAAGCGAAGATCATGTATGTGAAACTTCCGGAGGGCCTGCTTGATATTTACTTGGAAGATTAATTTGTGGGGTTTCTAATTATTCAAGCTACCTAATTTCATGAGGATCGACATCATTACATGTGTACCCAAGCTATTGGAAAGCCCTTTTTCGCACTCTATTTTGCAACGAGCGCAAAATAAAGGGTTGGCTGAAGTAGTCGTCCATAATTTACGCGACTATACAGTCAATAAGCATAAACATGTAGATGATTATGCTTTTGGTGGAGGCGCAGGGATGGTCCTGATGATTGATCCCATTGATCGGTGCATCAAACACCTTAGGGAAAGCCGAACCTATGAAGAGGTAATTTATATGAGCCCAGACGGAGAGTTGTTTAATCAAAGTATAGCGAATGAACTTTCTTTGAAAGGCAATTTGATTATTCTTTGTGGGCATTATAAAGGAGTTGATGAGCGGGTTCGGGAGCATCTAGTAACCAGGGAGATTAGCATTGGGGATTATGTACTTTCCGGAGGAGAATTAGGAGCCGCGGTTGTAGCTGATGCTGTTATTCGTTTAATCCCGGGAGTTTTATCCGATGAAACTTCAGCTTTAACCGATTCTTTTCAAGATGGATTAGTGGCACCTCCAGTCTACACTCGTCCGGCAGATTATCAGGGCATGAAAGTACCGGATATTTTATTGTCGGGCAATGAAAAACTGATTGAGAAGTGGCGTTTTGAACAAGCCGTTGAAAGAACACGAAAGCGAAGGCCTGGTTTATTGCTTGATTAAGTTTAATATTAAAAGTTATTATA
>NZ_SMMB01001215.1 GCF_009711365.1 Xanthovirga aplysinae
CACAATAATTTTCCCTTCAATTTTAATAGTATAAAATAAATAAATTTTAATACAACTAAAGTAAGTAAAAGGATTTTTATGAATAAAAAAGTTGCATTGGTCTTATCAAGTGGAGGTGCTCGGGGGACTGCCCATATTGGGGTAATTGAGGCTCTTGAGGAAAAGGGTTTTGAGATTGGTTCGGTAGCGGGAAGTTCGATGGGTGCAGCTGTTGGAGGCTTTTTCGCAACAGGGAAATTGGACCTCTATAAGGAGTGGATTTTGCAATTGGATAGATTAGAATTCATAAAACGTATTGATTTTACCCTGAGCTGGCAAGGGTTTATTCGTGGAGAAAAAGTCCTTCGGGAATTGAAAGAAATAATTGGGGATTATCGTATAGAAGACTTGCCTATTCCCTTTACAGCAGTAGCTGCGGATATTCATCATCATAAGGAAGTAGTAATTGAAAAAGGCAGTTTGTTCAAAGCCATACGTGCCTCTATTGGAATTCCTACGATTTTAACTCCTTTTTCTTATTTGGGAACTGATTTGGTAGATGGAGGAATCATTAATCCTATCCCAATAGAGCATGTGAAAAGAAGTCCAAACGACCTTTTGGTGGTGGTAGATCTGAATGCTAATGTGCCTTATGAGAAGCCTTTTGTTTCAAAAATGGAAAATAACAGTGAATACAATAGTCAACGTCAATTGCTTTGGGATCGTTGGAAAAGTAGGTGGAATGATTCAGAAAGTTCTTCAACAGGGAAGGAGATCAAAAAACCTGGTTATTTTGATTTGGTAAATCATTCCTTTGATGTTATGCAAGGTAAACTTTCCCGCTTGCTTTTGGAAGTACATCAACCGGATTTGATTGTGAAAGTTTCAAAAGAGGCATGCGGAACCTTTGATTTTCATAGAGCTGGTGAAATGATAAATGCAGGAAAAAGGGCATTTTACGAAAGCTTTGAAGAGTTTGAAAAAAGAGGTTTGAATTTAACCAAAAAACAGATTGACCTATGAATTTTAAAGAATTAAATAATGAGTTAGGAAACATAGATCTGTATTTACTGGATCAAATTTTGAAAGGAAGGTATTTGCCTGAAATGAAGATTTTAGATGCTGGATGTGGGGAAGGTCGGAATCTGATTTGGTTTTTAAAAAATGGCTATGAAGTTTATGGAATTGATCAAAATCCTTCAGCCGTATTGATGCTACAATATTTGGCCCGTACCATAAGCCGGAAAAATGAAAAAGAGCGTTTTATTACCTCTAAAGTAGAAAATTTGCCTTATTTGGACCATGCTTTTGATGCGGTGATCAGTAATGCGGTTTTACATTTTGCCAATAATAGAATTCATTTTCTCCGTATGTTTGGAGAGTTGATGCGTGTGTTAAAACCTAAAGGAAGTATATTCATTCGTATGGCTTCAGCCATACACCCTCCTTTTGAATTGGAAGATAAAGGCGAGGGAAAGTTTCGACTTCCAGATGAAAGTGTACGTTTTTTATTAACTGAACAGCTTCTTCATGAAATTATGGGGGATTTCCCCCTTCGGTTTTTAGAACCGATGAAAACAGTGAATGTGGATAATGTTCGTTTGATGAGTACTTTGGTATTGGAGAAACAAGAATGATTTAAAAATTAGGAATTAGGAGCTGGGTATTTTTTCTTGTTTTTCCTTTTCTTAAATGAAAAAGATGTAATTTATAACTTTCAATTTATTTAACACTTATTCCAAACTCTTGATTCTTAATTAAATATGCCTTTCCCCCATTAGAGTTAAAACAATCTTTCTGGCTCCTCCCCTATTTCGGTGCTCACAAAGGTAAATTCCTTGCCAGGTCCCCAGGTTTATGCGGCCATTGGTAACTGGAATCATGACGGAACTTCCCAATAAAGAAGATTTGATATGAGCAGGCATATCATCCGGTCCTTCATAGGTATGCTGGTAATAAGGAGCATTTTCAGGAACCATTTGATTAAAGTGGCTCTCAAAATCGCTTCTAACGGTAGGATCAGCATTTTCGTTGATGGTAAGGCTGGCCGAAGTATGTTTTATGAAAACCTGAAGTAATCCCGCAGAAACTTCAGCTATCTCGGGAAACTCTCTTTCAATAATTGGAGTAATGAGATGAAAGCCTCTTTTAAAGGAAGGTAGGGTAATTTGTTTTTGAAAGGTTTTCATGGATATGTTTAACTTTGGAAATAGGAATTAACCGTAGTGATTATTTTTCTCCTAACTTATATTTTTTGTAATTGTAAATTTCACGGGCTATTGACCCATAGGTGCTTCTGTAGAAAAAAACATTAAGTCAGTGGCTCTTTAAGGCTTTTATTCTTCTTCCTTTTCTACAAATTGATATACCCCCAAATCAATAGATTCTTCCCGTGAGTTCCCAGCCAAATCATCATTGATGGTTAAAGGAATTCCCATTCCTATTGCAGGAGATTTATTATCCAAATGATAATCGTAAGCTTCCGAATTGACAAATTTTGGGAAATTTGTTTCTAAAGTATTTAGCAAGTTACCGTCCTTATTAAATTGTTCCAGATTACTTCTAATTAAATTATTGGAAATGTTATCATTTTCAGGGTTATCATCATTGCGGTGGATAAGCAGTTCATTGGAGTTGAAATTTCCCCATATTATATTATTTACCAGGTTTAGTTCTAGGTTATTTTCAATGACTATATCTTCTTCCTGAAGTTCCCAAACATCATAAAATAATAATGCTTCGGCTCTGCTGCCGAAACCTTCCAGTGTGCAATGCTCGTACCGATAGTTACCACCTCCAAAATGGGCAGCCGTAAATAAGTTACAATGATTAATTAGAGTATTGTAGGCATAAATATCAGAATTGATAGCATAAATCCCTGCCGAGTTCATGTTTTCAATGATAGTGTTGGATAAGGTCAAGCCCATTTGTTGGCTTTCTATCAGGTTATAAAGATATATTCCAACATCCCCATTTCTAATAATGGCATAATCAATGATGTTCTGATCACTGTTACCAAGGAAGCTAATTCCTTTCCATTGTCCGGCCGTATCATAATCCTGATCAAGACGTTCATTTCTGAAAAGAACAGGTTCTTCAAGGCTTCCCAATACTTCAAGGGAGCCCTGGATAAAAAGTCCGGCATTGTAATTAAAGTAGATCCGACTCCCCTTTTCAATGGTTAAGGTTTTTCCTGACTTTACCACTAAAGAATCCACGATGACATAGGGTCTATTTGCTGTCCATTGTGTGTTTTCTTCAATATGTTCTCCTTCTTTGTAAAAATGGGCGTCTTGTCCCCAACTGATTAATTTTACATCTTGTTGATTATTTTCAGTTCTAAAATTAATGGAATCTTTCACCAAAAAAGGAAGGTCCTGATCTTTTGGATCAATGGTTATTTCCACCAAAATTTTTAAACTATCTCCTCCATTAAGGACTTCCCCTTCTACGGAGTAACTATCCTTTCCATTGATGAAAAGGTTGTAGGGAGAGTTTCCACCGAGGCCGAGGCTGATTTCCTCTATCCTTACCGCATTTTTATTTGGATTAAAAACCGTAAGTCTTTTATTTACGCTTCCCACAGAGGAAAAAAGAGTATCAAATTGTACGGTATCTTTTGAAAAAGTGAGAGGAAGAGCATTGTCGGTGATGATCACCTCCGAACGAGGTCGGCAAGACCAGTTACTTATAAAAAGGCCTAAACCCAAGATTAGGAACGGTAAGTTTTTTATCATGCTTTTGGATTGAAAGCTAAATATAAAAGTTCCAAAAGTGGAAAACAAAACCTCTTTGGGGGAGAAATTAATTATAATCTATGGGGAAATTATTTTAGAAAAAAGTACAATATCTTCAGCCTAGAGAAAAAATTTAGAGACGCGTAATTTTGCGTCTCTATTTAGTTAATATAATTACTAGCAACTCATTAAAATTACATAGAACCTTCCTTCAATCGTTCCGCGTTTTCGGCCAGCTTTAATTGGTCAATAAATTCACCAATTTCTCCATCCATAACAGTAGGCAAATTGTGAACCGAATAAGAAATACGGTGGTCTGTTACCCGACCTTGAGGATAATTGTATGTTCTAATCTTTTCGGAACGGTCACCCCCTCCTACCATAGAGCGCCTTTGAGCACCTACTTCTTCATTGTGCTTTTGCAATTCAATTTCATACAAACGTGAACGCAGTACCTTCAACGCTTTTTCGAAGTTTTTTATCTGTGATTTTTCATCCTGACAGGAAACTACTAATCCCGAAGGGATGTGCGTAAGACGAATGGCTGAGTAAGTGGTATTTACCGACTGACCACCAGGTCCCGAAGAACAGAAGGTGTCTTTTCGAACATCGTTCATGTCAATTTCTACTTCTACATCGTCCATTTCAGGTAAAACAGCCACTGTAGCTGCAGAAGTATGCACACGGCCCTGAGTTTCAGTGGCCGGTACCCGTTGTACTCGGTGTACACCCGATTCGTATTTCAAATTCCCAAAAACATCTTCGCCAGATACTGTGCTGATGATTTCTTTATATCCCCCGGATGTGCCTTCTGTGAGGTCTAGTACATTTAGTTTCCAATTTTGTTTTTCACAGTATCGCTTATACATTCTGAATAAATCACCAGCAAAAATAGCTGCTTCATCTCCACCTGTACCACTTCTTATCTCTAGAATTACGTCTTTTCCGTCATTAGGGTCCTTAGGAACAAGCATTTGTTTGATTTCTTCTTCCAACTGTTCTTTTTGTGGGCTGAGTTCATCAAGTTCCATTTTGGCCATTTCCCTGTATTCTGGGTCTTTTTCCCTTTCCAGGATATTCTTTGCATCTTGTAGTTGATCTACTACAGATTTATACTGATCGTATTTTTTAACTATTTTGTCCAGGTCCTTATATTCCTTACTAAGTTGAGAGTATTTTTTCATGTCGGACATGGCATCCGGTTGTACAATCAACTGGCTTACTTCCTCAAATCTGGCCTTTATTGCTTCAAGTTTATCTATCATAGGAAAAGCTTTTCTTCGCTACTTAAAAGTCTTTTTCAGTCTGTTAAGAAACAAAATTAATAATTGTGCACCGATTTAACAGGTACATGGGCATAAAATACTACTTTCTCTTATTCAAAAGGGAAAGTTTGCCTTCTTATAATTTAACCGGAAATATGGTAAGATCGTATGTTAAGTCCTCCAGAAGTGGGATTAGAGAGGTGATGGCTAGTGTTTTTAAATTAGTTTTGGCAAAAAGAAGAAAGAAGAAAAGAACTTCTGTGATAGAGGTCCCTTTTCTTTATTAATGAATATAGTCTCAAATGATATATAGAGGGTTATGATAATTGTTGTAGAATTCCATAAAATATGGCACTAAAAATGGCTGCCGATGGCAATGTAAGAAACCAAGACCAAAGAATATTTTTGATCATTTTTACATTCGCCTTTTTAGAAACTGTACCGATTCCAAAAATTGAGCCTACAGAAATGTGAGTTGTGGAAACAGGCATTCCATGAACATTTGCTGTAGTTACTAAAAGACCAGTAATTAAATTGGCTGTAAAGCCCTGACCATTATTCATGGGTGTGATTTTATTTGCCACTACTTCCCCCACTTTTTTGGAATGTACTAAACCTCCAATTGCAATGGCTACGGCAATGGCCAGCATTCCCCATTTTATTTCAAGAGATTGAATGACGAGCAATAATCCTACAATTTTGGGCGTATCATTTAGTCCTCTGGCGAAACTGACAACACCGGCGCTAAGAAAATGACCATAATTTATCAGTTTTTGGAAACTAATGCCGATAAATTGGCCTTGATAAACTTGTACAGAATCAGGCTCCTCTGCCGTCTTTATTGTTTTTTTATGAGTGGCATCAATAGAAGGCAAATTCTTTTTTGGTTCAAATTCGGCTAAAGGTTGGTATTTACCCCCAGCCAGAACACAGATTTTTTTTGTAACTCCTAAGGCCAGGCGAATCTTTCTAAAAAAAAGATAAGTGAGAAGGCTAAGAGTAGCTGCCATCAAAGGGCTGATAATTAAGGGTATCAAAAATGTGCTTACTAGCTTGCTAAAATTGAATGAACTTCCTACAACAATAATCCCACTGCCCAGTAAAGCCCCAACCAGGGAGTGGGTGGTTGAAACAGGCATGCCTACTCGTGAAGCCAAAAAAACTGTAGTTCCTGCCCCTAATGCTATGGATACAGAAAATTCCGGGGCTTGAATCAACTCGTTTGGAATTAGCCCTTTTCCTGAAAAGTTATGAACTAAGGTTTCTGCAAAGAAAATCGCAGCAATAGAGCCCGTGAAAGTCGTAATAGTAGACCAATTTATTGCTCCCCTGTAATGGATTGTCTTGCTTCCAAACAGAGTGGCGACACTTTTGAAATTGTCATTGGCACCATTACTGAAAGCGAGGAAACAAGCAACTATAAAGAGTAAGACTAAGATCATAAGAGTGAATAAGGGAGGGTAACGATAACAAGGTATAAAGGATAAATGGTGGATATCCAAGGAAAGATTTTATTTGGAAAAAGTGCCTTCTGGCACATACAAAATTTCAAGCTCTTGAGGGTTTTGTATGGGTTTGCATGCCCCATCATTTATTAAAAATATACGATCACTTACTTCCAAAATATTTCTGTAATCATGATCGGTAATGATTACTCCCTTTTCATGTTTGTTAGCATTTAGAAGAGCCTTTATTTTATCTTTATGTAAAGGAGAAAGTCCAGAGAAGGGTTCATCCAGTAAAACAAATTTAACGTCTAGACTAAAAAGCAATAATACTTCAAGGTATTTGAGTTCTCCACCCGAAAGTTCATAAACCTTTTTATCAAGGTGTTTATGGATCACTTCATCTTCGATCAGGTTTATTCTTTTTTGCCTATTCCTGATAAACATTTCTATTATTTTCTTAATGGATGTACTCTGAGGTAAAAATTCATGCTGTGGCAGGTAAGCCACTAAATTTCCCTTTAAACAAGGTCGATCATAGGGTTTTTTATCGATACGGATGTTTTTGTCGTAAGTAAATTGAGTGCCAAATATGATTTTTAGTAAGGAGGATTTTCCACAGCCGTTTCTTCCCAAAAGTCCGATAATTTCGTTAGTAGAGCATTTCAAGTAAACATCATTTAAAATCTGACGCTCTCCGAAATTGAGTATTACGCTATCTACTTCTAATTCATGTTTGATCATAAGGCCAGATTCTTAATTCCTAACAGAAATAAAACTAACAGACCATTTAATCCAAATACGGAGATATAAAGTTCAAAACGAGATAATCCCCGATTTAAATAGAAATAGTAGTTTTCTTTAAATCTTAATTCATAAAAAAACAATGATAAGGCAAAACCTCCACTTAAAAGTGACAGGGAAAAGGCTGTAAAATAGTTGTCAATAATGCTTGTTTCATTTGAAGCCATCACACCAAGAAAACCCACAAAAAGGGAAAAGGGCAAATTAAATTTTTGAAGGTCTTTATAAAAGTGAAGTACAATTTTTAGCATATTTTACCCTCTCTTTTTAATAGGTCTAGACCCCTTAAGATACAAATTATCATGTGAAAACAAGATAGAAAGCCAGCTTAGTTTTGCTTTATCACTAAGTTGAAAATGAATGTTTTTTAATTGAATTATTTTTCTTTACCTATTCACAAAATACATTCCACTTTTAAACTTCAAATTTTTCCAAAACCACAAAAAAATCGAGCTTTATATAATATGTTTATATTTTTTGTAATTACTTTTATATTCTTTCTTTCCACCAATTTTAATTATAAATAAGATTGGAGATGTAAGGTGTTAGAATAGAGTAGTTTAAGCTACACTCTTACTAAAAATAAAAAAGGGAGTACTATTTTGTATTGGACTCTTTTCAAAAGATTAATAAGTGAGCTTCTGTAAAAGATAACCAGGGTTGACAGAGAACGAAATCATAGCGGCTATCCAAAAAGGAAATGAGGAGGTATTTGAATCTATTTTTCGAAACCACTATGAACCTTTGTGCATGCATGCTATGCGTTATTTAGAGGATGCGGATGCGGCTGAAGAAGTGGTACAGGAGCTTTTTTACCAAATTTGGCAAAAACGAGAGGAGCTTACAATTAATTCTTCCCTAAAAGCCTATCTTTTTCGTTCTGTACGTAACAGTTGTTTGAATCTTATTAAGCATGAAAAGGTAAAGGAGGATTACAAGAACTATAATCAGCATCGAATAAATGTTGCTGAAAAACAAGTTAGTTTATCGGTAGAGGAAAATGAATTGTCAGGACTTATTATTCAAGCCATAGAAGAACTTCCGGAAGAACGTCGGAAAATCTTTAAAATGAGTCGAAATGAGGGACTTAAATACAAAGAAATTGCACAACACTTAAATATATCTGTTAAAACCGTAGAGGCACAAATGGGTAAGGCTCTTCGCTTTATGCGGGAGCAATTAGCCGAATTTTTACCTGTTTGGGTGCTTCTCCTAGAAGTCCTTTTAAATTTGTTTAAAAAGGGGTAAGGGTAAAGTAAGATTTAGTTGTCTTATAAAAGAAGCCAAATGAAACAAAACTCTGAAAACCATATTGCCTATGACCTGCTGACCAAATACTTGCTCGGTGAGGCCAATGCCGAAGAATGTGCATTGGTGGAACGATGGTTGGAGGTTTCAGAGGAAAATCAAAAGGAATTTTGGCATCTGAAACGAATTTGGTTAAAAAGTGAGCCATTTGACAATAAAAAGACTCAATTTGATGTAGATAAAGCTTGGAACAAGCTTCATGCCCGCATCCATTCGGAAAAAAAAGACGCAAAAACCTATAAACTTACTCCTTCTCTTGAAAGTAAGGACAGAGTTCTTTGGAAAAATTGGTGGAAAATAGCTTCTGTATTGGTTTTAGCTGTGGGATTAGGATTAATATATAAATTTACATCAAACCAAAATCCTACTGCCCCTACCTTGGTGGCTATAAGTACTCAGGAAAATATTTTACAGGATACACTTCCGGATGGATCAATAATTCGCTTAAACCAATATAGTGAGTTAAGTTATCTTTCAAACTTTGCTAAAAATGATCGAAAAGTAGTATTAAGTGGTGAGGCCTATTTTGATGTGGCTCATGACGGATCAAAACCTTTTGTTATTGATGCAGGAGATGCGGAAGTAAGGGTGTTGGGTACTAGCTTTAATGTCCGGGCCATCCCAGAGGAAGAAGAAGTAAGTGTAGTGGTGGAGAATGGAAAAGTACGTCTGAGTAGTCAGATTAAAAAAGATCAAAAAACGGAACTTATAGCAGGTGAAAAGGGAATTTTAAACCAGAAAAAACAAAAGGTTGAAAAAACTCTAGAATTAGATCCTAAGGAGTTGTTTTGGCATAATCGCACCTTGGTTTTTAACAGGACCGAACTTTTTCAGGTTATCCAAACATTAAATGATCTTTTTGACACCGAAATCAGTACCGAAAATAAAAACATCCTGGATTGTCGTTTAACCGCTACCTTTAAAAATGAACCTATAGGAGAAATTTTAAATGTAATTGCAGCTACTTTTGAGTTGGAAGTAATGGTGGAAAATGAAAAAATAACTCTTTCGGGAAGAGGGTGTGATTAGTCTATAATCTATAAAAAAAGATTTTTTAAACTCAAGGTATTATAGATGATGTTCAAATTTTACAAAATGAACTAACCCTAAAAATTTTGATGTAATAAATTCCTTTTTAAGGATACTAAAAAAACATGGTTTTTTTAATAGTGTAATTCCGAAATTTCAAATTTTAAATGTCAAGTAGAACTTTTATCTCCTATGTACTTTTCTCTATTTTCGTTAGCCTACTTTTTAATGGGACCCCGCTAAAAGCCCAAAAACGATTGACCGAAAGAAAAGTCAGCCTGACTGTTCAACAGCAGCCTTTGGAAAAGGCACTTTTATTGATTGGAAAAAATGCCAATTTCCAATTCTCTTACAATGTTGATATTATTCCTGTAGATAGCTTGGTTTCTTTTAAAGTGGTTGACACCAAGGTGAAAAAACTTTTAAGGGAGATTCTTCCAAAAGGAATCATTACCAGAATAAGTGGTGATCACTTAATATTACTTAAAAGGAAACAAAAAAAGGTGCCTCCTCAGTCTTCCAAATATAGCACAGGAGAAAATAAAAGCTACTATATCGTGACAGGTCACATTTATGATGCACGTAGCGGTTTGGGGTTGGATGAAGCCTCCATTTATCAGGTAGGAAAAATGAATGCTGCTCTTTCTAACAGTAGGGGAAGGTTTGAATTAAAAGTAAGTGAACAGGAAGAATATCTGGGATTAGGCTTTAGTAAAGAGAACTTTCAGGATACCATAATAGTAATAAAACCATCTGATAAACCCATAGATATATTTTTGCGGCGAAAAATTGAGACAGTGGAGAATTTGGAAAAACAAGTGGTCCAGGAAAAAAGTCAGCTAGCTCCAGTCGAAAATATTCCCATTGTACAGTTTTTTGTGCCGGATGACCAATTTAAACAAGCTCGAAACCGGTCTGTTTTAGAAAAACGTTTTATTCAACTTTCTCTGGTACCTGGGGTAGGAACGAACTTAAATTCTGGAGGTCTGGCAGATAACCGTATTTCCCTAAATTTGATTGCAGGATATTCTGGAGGTGCCTCCGGCTTAGAAGTAGGAGGAGTTTTAAATATTGTCCGGCAAAATTTAGTCGGTACCCAAATTGCCGGTTTTGGAAATATTGTTGGAGGAAGTAGTAAAGGGTTGCAAATTGCCGGTTTTTCAAATCACAACAGAGGAGAAGTTAATGGGGTGCAAATTGCTGGATTTAGCAACTCTATCACCAGTACCTTAACTGGAATACAAGTGGCCGGATTTAGCAACTTTCTGAAGGGGGAAATGAAAGGAACACAGTTGGCAGGCTTTAGTAATGTGAGTCTTGAAAAGGTGGACGGAATTCAAGTAGCGGGCTTTTCTAATGTGAGTAAAGATGATGTAGAAAAATATCAAATCGCAGGTTTTAGTAATGTCGCCCTCGGTAAGGTAAACGGAATTCAATTTGCAGGTTTTTCTAATTATGCTCAAAAAGATGTGGAAAAAGCTCAAGTATCTGCCTTTAGTAATGTTTCAAGTGGAGACGTGGGTGGAGCACAGGTATCGGGTTTTAGCAATGTTTCCAGGGGGGAAATAGGAGGAGTACAACTTTCTTTTGGAAGTAATGTTGCAAGCGGAGACGTGGGTGGAGCTCAAATTGCCGGAATAAATAATATTGCAAGTGGAAATGTGAAAGGATTGCAACTTTCTCTGTTGAGCAATTTTTCTTCGGGAAATGTGGGAGGCTCTCAAGTTGCGGGCTTCTTTAACTTTGGGAATAAAATTGAGCAAGCCCAGATTTCGGGTTTGATAAATGTTAGTGGAGGGGAGTATGCTGGTGCCCAAATTAGTGGCTTTTTAAACATTGGACGAAAAATAAAAGGTGCGCAAATTGGGGCTTTTAACTTCGCAGATTCTGTTGGAGGCCCCATGGTCGGATTGTTTAGTTATAGTAATAATGGTTATCATCTTTTGGAATTTTCGTCCTCTCCCTTATTTCTTTCAAATCTAACATTTAAAACAGGTGGAAGTCGAGGTTTCTATAATATTATAACCCTTGCCAATCATTCTGAGAAACAAGTAGAACGCTGGGCAATTGGCTATGGGTTAGGATTAAGGCAACAACTCAATCGTACCCTTTCTTTAAACCAGGACCTTATTGCCTACCAAATTTTGGAGGAAGAGGAATGGTTTCCTGATATGAATACCATGTACCGATTTAATCTAAGTTTGGGGATTCGGATCAATCGAACTTTTACTTTGGCTATAGGGCCGAATTTAAATCTGCAAATATCCAGGTGGAGGGATCCAGAAACAGGGGAAAGCCTTTCACAACTAGCGCCATATACCTTGCGTGAATTCACCTACAGGGATACAGATTTTCGACTGTGGTTAGGTGGACAAGCTGCTTTGAGAATACAGTGGTAAAGTGGTTGTCTTAAAAATGGAGTTAATTTGTTTTATAATAAGTAGGGAGATTAAGGATCTTATATAAAGGATAAGTGCGGT
>NZ_SMMB01001240.1 GCF_009711365.1 Xanthovirga aplysinae
TTGCGCCAGTGCAGGAGGGTTAAGGACAAGTCTTACTCAAGCTAAGAAAATGAAAGCGGCGGGGTATAAAGCAGGGTATCCAGATATGACATTTCATGAGCCTAGAGGAATCTACCACGGTTTATTCATAGAAATGAAAAAACTGAAAGGTGGAGTAGTCAGCAAAGAACAAAAGGCTTGGATTAAGAAGCTCAAAGAAAGAGGGTACAAAGCAGAAGTAGCAAGAGGTTGTATGGAAGCGATAAGAATTTTGAAAGAGTATTTGAATGCCTAAATTGCCAATTGGAAGAAAACGACCATGGGTACCTGAGCGGAAAGCTCAAGGCAGAAGGACAGAGGAAACGAAATTCTATCAATCCTCAGCATGGAGAAGATTACGCAATGCATTTATTAAAGACAATCCTTTGTGTGTGGAATGCCATGCAAAAGGAATAGTTTCTCCAGCTAATGTTGTAGATCACATTGTTCCTATAAGAAAAGGGGGAGCTGAATTAAATATTAAAAATTTACAATCTTTGTGTTCCCCATGTCACAATAGAAAATCAGGACGTGAAGCGCACCAATGAACTAGGGAGGGGTACCTCAGATTGTTTAGAGCTTTGTCTCTGTAACCGCATCTGGAGTCTTTTATATGCGCGTGCAGAATGAAAAAGAAAAAGTTAAAATTAGGAAAGTACAAAATATAGAATAATATGCCTGGAAAACCCAAACCAACGCAAATGAAGGTGATTTCCGGCACTCTACAAAAATGCCGGACCAATAAGAAAGAACCCAAATTACCTACCGACTACAACCCTAGCCCACCGGAATGGCTGGATAAAAAAGGAAAGCTGGCCTTTCGGCAATTAGCCAAAGAGTTAGGCAATATGCAGGTTCTAACCACTGCCGATAGAAAAGCATTAGAATTGCTTTGTGATGCTTACAGCGAGTACAGGGAAGCAAGAAAGGCTGTAAAAGAACTTGGCTCCACCTACGAAAGCATTAACCAATCAGGGGGTGTAATGTATAGGGCAAGACCTGAGGTTGCTATTGCTTCTGATGCCTGGAAGCGGGTTCGATCAATGATGAGTGAGTTTGGCCTAACCCCTTCCTCCCGAAGCAAGGTAGCAGCAACAGGAGAAAAAGAGAAAGATCCCTTAGAGGCATTTTTGAACCAAGGAAGAGCGTAAATTTTTATTTTTATTATATTTGTATATACGAGTATGCGTATAATACATGACAGATAAACGAACGGCAAAACAATACATAGAGGATGTAATTTCAGGAAAAGAATTAGTGGGGCACCATGTACGTTGTGCGGTTGAAAGACACCTGACCGATCTTGAACAAGGTCAAAAAAGAGGTATATACTTTGATGAGGAGGCAGCCCAAAGGCCCATTGATTTTTTTCGCTTCCTCACCCACTCCAAGGGTGCTTTTGCTGGTAAACCCTTTGAACTGGCCCCTTTCCAAAAATTTTGTCTTTGGGTACTTTTTGGTTGGAAGAACGAAGATGGAACCAGGCGTTTCAAATATGCCTATAAGGAAATAGCCAGGAAAAACGGAAAAACAACCTTTGCCGCTGGTTTGGGCCTTTATATGTTGGTGGCAGATGGAGAGCAGGGAGCTGAAATTTACACGGCTGCAACCAAAAGAGATCAGGCAAAAATCTGTTTCAACGAGGCCAAAAGCATGGTCCAAAAAAGCAAGGGCCTTAAAAAATACATTACCGTTTATCAGCACAACATTCATATTCAGGCTAGCTCTTCCAAAATGGAGCCATTAAGCTCAGAGCACGATACCCTTGACGGACTTAATCCCCATTGTTCCATTGTAGATGAATACCACGCACACAAGACCGCCGAACTATACAATGTAATGAAATCGGCCATGGGAGCTCGTGAACAGCCTCTTCAATTCACCATTACCACCGCAGGATTTAACAAAGAGAGTCCATGTTACAAGCTTAGGAAAACCTGTATTGATATTCTGGAAGGTCGCAAACAGGATGATACATTGTTTGCCCTAATCTACACCTTAGATGAGGGTGACGACTGGACCGATCCAAAGAATTGGAATAAAGCTAATCCTAACCTTGGTGTTGCCCTTAAGGAAAAATACCTTAAGGACGAATGCAACCAAGCACAAAACAACTCTTCCGAAATCGTCAACTTCCTTACCAAAAACCTCAACATTTGGACCGATGCCTCTGAGGTTTGGATTAAGGATGATGATTGGATGAAAGGAAACATAGCAGTAGATCCAGAAGCACTCAAAGGGCGTGAATGTTTCGGCGGGCTTGACTTAGCCGTCACACGTGATATTACGGCTCTTATTCTCCTATTTCCTAACGAAGAAGAGGAAACTTTTGATATTCTTCCTTTCTTTTGGGTGCCCGCAGACAATGCCAGAGAGAGAGCCGAAAGGGACCAAGTAGATTATCCTACCTGGATAAGAGAAGGCTTTATTTTTGATACCCCCGGCAATGTCACTGATTACGGATTCATCAAACAAACTATATTAGATTTAGCTGAAAAATATCAAATCCGTTCAATTGCTTATGACCGATACAACGCTACACAATTAGTCTTAGAACTTACAGACGAAGGATTAGAAATGGCACCATTTGGTCAAGGTTTTGTGTCCATGTCTGCCCCTACCAAGGAACTTGAAAAACTAGCCATGCAAGGAAAACTCCAACATTCCGGTAACCCCGTGTTGCGTTGGATGTGCTCAAATGTAGAATTGAGAAGAGATCCAGCGGGGAATATAAAAATAGACAAAGCCAAATCCACGGAAAAAGTAGATGGTATGGTAGCGCTTGCCATGGCAATTGGGGAATATTTGACCTTATTCAGCGAAGAAACAGGCAGTATATACGATGACCCAAATGCATGGCAAAATATTTAACATTTTGTTGGTTATATATTTTAACTTTACTATATTTGTATATACGGTTAAGCGAGTTATATATTAGTGGGGAAATTATCACTTTTAAATTTTGAGTGGGGAGGTAAGGAGAAGCGTTCCGCCGGTAGTTCAACATTGAGCAATCCGGCGCAATGGCTTCTTAATCTTTTTGGAGCCCAATCCAAAGCTGGGGTATCTGTTACTCCCGAAAATTCCCTTACTTTTTCCGCTGTCTATGATGCAGGCCGTAACATTGCCGAAACCATTGGTTCTTTACCTCGCAATGTTTTCAAGAGACTAGACAGGGGCAAAGAAATTGCCAGAAACCACCATTTGCAATACATTATTCATACCCGTCCAAACCCTTATGTAAGCTCCTTAGAATTCAATGAGACTATAGTGGTTAGAGCTTTATACTGGGGTGCTGGGTATGCACGAATTTATAGGGATAGCAACCACAATCCACAGAAACTTATTTTACTTCATACAAATGAAGTAGAAGAAATTGAAAACAAAGGAAAACAATACTATAGACACAAAGGTGAAGTTATTGAATCGGAAAACATGCTTCACATCAATAACTTTTTCTCCTCTTTTGGCAACCGTAAGGGGATCATTCATTTTGCTAGAGAATCGTTAGGAATGGGATTAGCCTTACAAGATTATGGCTCTTCTTTTTTTGGAAATGGGGCCAATATCGGTGGAGTAATTGAAGTACCTCAAAAACTCAATACAGATTCAAGAGACAGAATTGAAAAAGTATTCAATAGAAAATTTCAGGGTAATGATGGAGCCCACAAAGTAGCATTTATTGATAATGGAATGAAGTTCCATAAAGTAGGCCTCTCTCCTACCGATGCACAGGCATTGGAAACCCGTCATTTTTCCATAGAGGAAGTTTGCAGGTGGTTCAACGTATCTCCCCACAGGCTAAAGCATTTAACACGATCTACCTATAATAACATAGAACATCAGGATATTGAATTTGTCAAATATACCCTTCGCCCATGGGCAAAACGTTTAGATCAGGAATACACCTATAAGCTTTTCAGTCAAAGAGAAAAGCCAAACCATTTTATTAAGACCAATCTAGACGGCTTGTTAAGAGGGGACATGAAAAGTCGAGCGGAGTTTTACCGCACTCTTTTTAACCTGGGAGCCATTAGCAGTAACGAAATACGAGAGCTTGAAAATATGAACCCTCAACCGGACGGGGACAAATACTATGTTCAGCTTAACATGAGCAACACTGAGCATATTGACAAAATCCAACTGAAAGAACTAGGAGGCAATGAGCAAGGAGAAGAAAGTTAATAGTGAAAAGGAAACCCGTTGTTTCCATAGCAGCATAGAGATAAGAGCCAAAGGAGAGGGAGAAGAAAGCCGAACCATAGAAGGATATGCCTTCAAATTTGATAAGTTAAGCAGAAACTTTGGATGGTTCCATGAAAAAATAGCCCGTTCCGCAATGAATAGTATCGACCTTTCCAAAGAAGATGTTGTGGCCCTATTCAATCATAAGGCGGATTTTGTATTAGCTAGGACAATTTCCAATACACTCACCTTAGAAGTCGACGACACAGGCCTCAAATACCGTTTTGAAGCCCCTAACACCACAATCGGTAATGACCTTTTGGAGATGGTTAAAAGGCAAGACATTCAACATTCTTCTTTTGCTTTTACTGTTTCAGAGGATAGTTGGGAAGAAGACGAGCAGCTAGGAGATATTCGGACTATTACCAAGTTCAAGCGTCTCTATGATGTCTCCCCCGTTACTCACCCAGCCTATTTGGATACGGAAGTTACAGCGGCAAAAAGATCATTCGAGCAGTTCAAAAACGAAAATAAGCCTAAGCCCCTGCATGGTGCAATAGAGGCACAATTAATAATTAACCAACGTAAATTCAACTAAGATGGCACGCAAAACATCTGGACAACTTAAAGAAGAAAGAGCAGAGAAGCTCCAGGCCATGCAGGATATGGCAAATAAAATCAAAGAGGAAAACAGAAACTTCACAGAGGAGGAGCAAACTAAATGGGATGCCCTTCAGGAAGAAGTGGACGAATTTGACACACAAATCCGACAGCAGGAGCAAATCGAAGCAATCGAAAGAAGAGCTGCCGGAGAAGCCTACCGAGAACAAACTTCTGAAAAAGAAAAAAGAGAAATCAAAAAATTCTCTTTCATGAAGGCTATTAGGGGTCAAATGAATGGGAATCTTGATGGTCTGGAAGCTGAAATGCATCAGGAAGCTGAAAGGGAGGCTCGAACAAGCGGAATGAATATACAAGGGGTCGGAGTGCCGTATATGGTGCTAAATAACGAGGCAGAAGAGAGCCGGGCCCTGAATGCGACCGGGGAAAGTGAAGATGGAAAGGTGACAATCGAAACTTCCTTGGGCAGCTATATTGAAGCCCTGAGAGCTCGCTTAATTACCCAGTCAATGGGAGCCAGAGTATTAACAGGCTTATCTGGAAATTTCGACCTACCAAAATCCACCGCTGTTTCAAAATCAGAATGGGCAGGAGAGAATACAGATGTAGTTGAGTCAAATCCAAAATTTGGCAGCATCTCTATGACTCCAAAACGATTGGGGACCTTCGTCACCCTTTCCAAACAGCTAATTACCCAATCCTCATTGGACGTGGAACGTATGGTAAGAGAAGATTTAGCCATGGCACAGGCTATTGCTTTGGATAAAGCTGCCATCACCGGAACAGGGTCAAACAACCAGCCAAAAGGGATTTTGAGTACCTCCGGAATTAAGGAAGTAGCAGGAGGAACCAACGGAGCGGCCCCTACTTGGAGCCACATTGTAGGTTTGGAAACAGCCATTGCAACAGAAAATGCCGACATGGGAAATCTAGGTTACCTGACTAACCCTCAGGTTAGAGGCAAATTGAAAACTACCGAAAGAGTAGCCAATTCAGGCCAGTTTATTTGGGGGGATAATAGCTCTCCCATCAACGGATACAGAGCCAGGGTAACCACACAAGTACCATCCGATCTTACTAAAGGAACAGGAACTGCCCTTTCAGCTCTTCTTTTTGGAAACTGGAATGACTTGGTAATCGCCCAATGGGGAGGACTGGATTTGGTGGTAGACCCTTACACCCTGGCTAAAAAAGGACAGATTCAAATTGTAATTGCATCCTTCCACGATATTGCCGTACGCCATGCTCAAAGCTTTGCAGTATTGAAAGATGCCAAAACCGCTTAGTGAAGCTGGAATGTGAGTGAGAGACCGGTCACTAGGCCGGCTTTCTTTCTATTAAAACGAGATAAGTTAGGTAAATGCCCACCATCCTAAAAACAGAAGCAACAACGGAGGTAGTAACCTTAGAGGAGGCAAAGGTACAATTGCGTTTGGGCACAGAGCCACACGAGGAGGATGACTTGATAAAGGGCTTTATCAAAACTGCCCAGGAAAGAGTACAAGAAAATACTAACCGCAGTTTGGCTCCTGCAACTTTTGTAAAGGTGATGGCTAGTTTTGAACAGCAGGAAATAGAACTCTCCTACCCTCCTGCTATTTCTGTGGTTTCTATTACTTATAAGGATGAAGAAGGCCAAGAGAAAATATTAGACCCAGAAGAATACGAATTAAATGAACTCTATTCTCCCGCTATACTTACACCGGTAGAGGATTGGCCAGTGACTAATAACAGTCCGCAGGCTGTGAAAATAGAATATGAGGCGGGTTATAAGGAGGAAAAATGTCCACAGCCATTAAAAGATGCTATGCTCTTAATTATTTCTCATTTGTACGAGAAAAGAGATGAGGCCGGCTACTTTCCAAGAGCAGCTGAGATATTAATGAACTTGTATGATTTGAGGGGGATATGATAGGCCTGCTAGACCGTAAAATAATAATCCAGGAGCGATTTCTTACCAAAGACAATTTTGGAGAAGCAATAGAAAGCTGGGAAGACAAGGCAACGGTTTGGGCTGAAAAAGAATATATAAATGGCAATGAAAAAGCAGGAGAACACCAAACTGTCTACCACGAACAGGTACAGTTCAAAATCAGATATTATTCTGGACTAACTACAAAGCACCGTTTAAAAGAAGGAGAACAACTTTTGGATATTTTAAACATCAAAGAAGAGGGAAGAAAAAAGTATTTGCTTATCAAAGCGCAAGCTAGGGACAATGAGTAGGGAACTAGAGTTAGAAGGAGCTAAAGAACTCTCTAAGGCTTTTGATGCCCTAGAGCATAAAACCACCTATAGAATATTAAGAAGGGCCATTAGGTTTGCTGCTACTCCCACAAAAAAAGCAATGTATCAGAAAGCACATGTTTCCGATAGATTAGCAGATTCGGTAGCAGTGGTTAATTCCCAAAAAGACAAGGGAGCCATTTTTATAGGCCCAAGAAAAGGCAGTGGGTATTTTGGTTATTTAGGGCCATTTTTTGAACAGGGAGGAAAAGAAAGATTTACGAAGGATGGAAAAAGCACAGGGGTAATGCCTAGATATGTTTTTGCTGAACCTTCCATTGACAACACAATAGATCAAGATACTCAGAGATTCAGTCAACGGCTAGGAGTAGTATTGGATAGGGAATTGGAAAAATTGAGAAGATGATCTTAGAGTTAGTCTTTAGTTTATTACGACCACATATTCCTGAACTTTACTGTGGTCATATCCCGCAAGGAACAAAGCCTCCTTTTGCTGTGATAAGCCAACGAACGGTAAGAACAGAGACTACAGCAAAATTAGTATCCTTAGCCGATGAAATTAGTCTCAGTGTTTGGATTGCTGCAACAAAAGTTTCCGAGCTTCAAGAAATTACCAAGCTAGTAAGAGATGTGATTACAGATAGTAAAGATGAAGGTTTAATCGCTGAGTTTGACAACGATATCTACAATTATAATCCGGAATCAAAGGTACATGAAATCACACAATTTTATAAAGTCATTGTAAAACGATAAATAAAAAGAAAAATGGAAAATACTGTTTTAGGCTTTGAATTAGGCGTAAAAATCGGATCTGATTTAGTTGCAGGGGCAAAGTCTCACACCTTAACTATGACGGCTGAATTAATTGAAACAGTTGCAAAAGAAGATGGTTTAGCGCCTTCAAACAGAGTGGGAAAAAAGCCATGGTCAGTATCAGTAGACGGATTGGTAACCAGTGCAGCCAATAATGGTTATGCTCAACTTTTAACAGCTTATCATTCCGATGACCCCGTCACCTTACTTATGGAGGGAAAAGATGAAGTGCCTGACCAGACAGGAAAAGCCAGGGTTACTAGTCTAGAAATTAGTGCTTCTGGTGGTGCAGCGGTAGCTACATTCTCTGCCACCTTTGAAGGGACTTCTACACTTGAAATTGTAACGGCATAATATGGTTCAAACAGTTACCATAGACGGCAAGAAATATCCTTGCCGTACTTCTTATAAAGCCATAAAACGCTTTCAAAATCATACAGGCAGAGCCATAACAGATTTTGGTAAGCACGTAGAGGATGTCATAATTCTTCTCTATTACTCTATTCAGGTAGGTTGTAAACTAGAAGATAAAAAGATGTCCATCACTTTGCAGCAAATAGAAGATGCTTTTGATGCAGATAATGTGGATATGGCAGCCTTTACAAATTCCTTAAAAAAAAAGTAGATACTAAAGAAGAGGAAAAAGAGAAAGGACCACCGCTTACAATTGAAGATTTGGCTGCTATTGCAATAGGGAGATTAGGTTTATCAGTTGGGCATTTTTATGATTTAACTCCAAATGAATTTACTGAAGCATTAAAACAATACTCAAAAAATTTAGAACATCAATATCGGGAAAATTGGGAAAGAACCCGTACCCAAACAGTGGCATTGCTTAATATCCATATAGATAAAAACAAACAAATCAAGGACCCAACAAAATTATGGAAATTCCCCTGGGATAAAACTACAACCTCAAAGGAGGTTCCGATAATGACACAGGAAAAACTTAAAGCATTCGAGAAAAGATGGCAGGAAAAGGGATTATAAGAACATTATCCTTAAAGATTACGGCCAATGCCGCTAAGTTTAAAAAGGAACTTGCAGCTGCCAGAACCCCTTTAGAAAGGTTTAAAATTGGCCTGAAGGGTATTGGAGGGATGATAAAAAGTGCCTTTGCTGTTTCAGCTATTGTAGCTGCTGTTACAGCAGTTGGACAATTTGCAGTTTCCATAGCAAAAGCAACTAACAAGGTTAAGAAGTTAACCGGTCTTACTGGGAAAGAACTTTATAAAGTAACAGGGCAAATTAAAGCCATATCAAAAACTTACAAAAAGGAATTTGATGAGGTGTTGATTTCTGCCAATGCCTTTGCGAAACAAATGAATATCTCCCAGGCTGAAGCCTTAGAACATATCAGAAATGGATTTGCGCAAGGGGCTGATGCTTCCGGAGAATTCCTAAATATGTTGAAAGAATACCCTGTATTTTTTAAGGAAGCTGGTTTGTCCGCCACACAGGCCATAAATGCCATGAGCCACAGTGTGAAATCTGGAGTATTCTCTGATAAAGGGCCAGATGCGATAAAAGAGGCTACTTTGTCAATCAGAGAAATGACAAAGGCATCCAGCGAAGCACTTGCAGGGATTGGAATAGATGGAGATGAGTTAAAGAGAAAAATTGATAGTGGGGCCATGTCGATGGGTGAAGCTATACAGTTGATCTCCAAAAAAATGGGCGAGCTTCCAAAGACGAGTGCAAAGGTAGGAGCTGTAATTGCTGATGTATTTAAAGGTGCAGGGGAAGATGCTGGTTATGAATTTATTACTAGTCTTTCCGTTGGCTTATCCGAAACCAAGCGGCCAATTGATGCAGCCGCAAAAGCACAAGATGAATTAGTCAAATCCTCTGCAAGACTGGAAACGGCATGGTCTAATATGTTTGCCGGTTCTGCTATAGCATGGACTGAGTTTATTACTGGGGCTAAGAATGCTTTAGCTAAGCTAATAGAGATTAACACTTTGGTAGCCAGTTCGAATAAACTAGAAACATTTAAAGATGCTAGTAGCTCTATCCCTTCATTGATAAGTGAAATAGAAACACTAGAGGAAAAGCTAAAAAACCTAACTAAGGGTAGCGATGAATATAAACAGACGATAGAGGCTATTTTAGCCATTGCACCAAAGGCAGTAGAGTTAGATGATAATGGTTTGACTGTAAATCTTAAGAACCTGCAAAACTATAAAGCAGAACTAACCGAAGGTTTAACAGGATTAAAAGCTGACTCTCTAAAAGAACAGGAAAAAGGGTTAGCGGCAATCAATAACCAATTAAGAATAGTTAAAGCCCAGTTAAATGCAAGGAACAGTTCTGGTGAACTGGTTGAGCTTATAGATAATACTAAAAATAGGTCAGGGAGTTTAGATAGAGGCGGGAGAGCTGATGACAAATACGCCTCAAAACTAATAACAAAGTATAAAGAACTGCTAAGACTCAAGGAGCAATTTGAGAAAAACAAGGAATTGCTAGTAAACCCTCCCCCCCCTCCGCCACCAACTGAAGTTAAGAAAAGAGCTTATAACTCTGTTTCTAGCATTGAAGGCAAAGGCTTAGAAGAAAGTGGCCTAAAAAAAGTAGCTGAAAGTCTTCATAAATCTGCTGGAAGTATTGAAGAGGCAAAGAAAAGGGCAAACCTAGCCTTAGAAGAGTTAGGTTCAAGTATCTCCAATCAACTGACCAATTTTGCAGCCCTTGACCCAAAGCAAGCTTTTGAAAAATTATCCTCTATGAAAGAGGAAATAGATAATCTCCAGGGAACAATTGATAATGGTGGTTTAGAAGGACAATTCCTAACGGATGCTATCAATAAGGTAGATGAACTACGCGCCATGTATGAGCTTCTACATGAAAGTCGAAAAGCTCAAATGGAAGAAATGGCCGTCCTTAAAGAACAGGAAAATATTGAATTACAGAAAACACAAGAACTAGGCCTACAGGCCGCGGATGCTTTTACAGATGTAGCTGCCTCTTCCATTTTGGCGGGAAAGTCAATTACACAATCCTTTAAAGAAGCAGCTTTAGGAATGATCAAGCAAATAGGGCTTGTCATTGCCAAGGCATTAATTTTAGCGGCTATTATTACCGCTATTCCTGGGTTAGGCACAGCTTTAGAAGCTATGGGAACAATTAAAGAAGGGGTATCTAGCGGAGGGTTTGGAAATGTCTTTGGGGCACTTTTAGGGAAATCCCATGCTATGGGGACCTCTTTTACAGCAGGCGGCTTAACCTTAGTTGGAGAAACGGGACCAGAGTTATTAGATATTCCTAGGGGATCGACAATAAGTTCTCCCCTTCAAACTGCTCAACTGTTTGGACAGAAAACGCCTGTTATAAATAATATTAGTGTGTTAATTGATGATGACGCAATACATGCGGCAAATGCTAGAAGAGCAGATAATTTAAATTATATGTAATAACCTTTTTTGGAGTCCAAATTATTTGATTAACCGATTATACGGATAACAAATGAAATTTACAGGGAACTATAAATCATATACCGGTAGCACCTTAGACCTTACCATTCAATCCCCTACAGAGGATAAAACTAAAACCATTGAGTTTGATAGTGGAGGTATATTGGTGGAACGTGCTTATAAGGATAAATTTCATGCGCCAATCTGGGGAATGAGTGCCAACCTAAAATTATTGTCTCCATCTAATTTTTATTATGGTGATTTATTTGCCAATGCTCATCGTGAATACTCTGTTGATGTAAAGGAAGATAACGCCAAATTATTAGAGGGATGGTTAATATCTGAAAGATACAAAGAATCCTTCGCTAAGGATAGAAATTATCCGGCTACCTTTTCCGCTAATGACGGATTAGGCACATTAGACCGTGCCGTTAACACCTACTTTGCCAGTAATAAGCTACATGACATTATTTATACAATTTTGTTGCAGACAGGAAAGGACCTCCCGATTAATTACGGTGTAAATCTCTTCTGGCAGGGAGATGTAACGGGTTTGGGCCAATCTCCATTTCTAACAACCTACCAGAATACGGCCGTATTTGCTGACAAGAATTGTAAGGAAATACTAGAATCTATCCTTCACAATTTCGGTGCTAGGATTTTTCAATATGATGGGGAATGGTGGATATATAGAGTTGTCGAATATGCTGACGCTAACACCAAATTTGTACGGTTAATTACACAGCCAGATTTTTCATATAGTAAGTCCTATTACGAATTGAACCTCAATTATGTAATTGGAAAAGATAGGGACGTAAAATTTATTGGGGCAAATCAACAACTGGAAGTAGCAAGGCCGTTAGAGCTTCAAGAGATTGAATTTGACACACACCGAATTGAGGAACTAGCACCTGGGGGAAAGATAGAAGATATTGAGTTTATAGGCCTTGAACCGGTTATTAAAGAATGGTATGGTGGGGGAAATATTGTAAGAGATGAAAATAATGGAGATTACATTGAAGTACCAACCGCACTTATTCCACTGAACTACAAAACTATTGTAGGAAAAGAGGGAACAGGTCAAATGAAGTTTGAAATCTCTTTGGATGTCTATGGTATCTACTCTTTTTATGTTGAGGTCACAAATCTTTCTACAGGAATAAAATATTATCTAGGCACTAACCTTGGCGCAGATTTGGTAAGTGGAGTTTACGCAGTATACAACAATTATAACAGTATGTTGCTAGATACTTCAGCTTATGATGATGGACAAGGGGTCGTGGTTCAACTATCAGAATTAGATATTGGATATGACCACGACAGAATAAATGAATGGTACACTTTAAACCTGACTTTTGGGCCCTACTGGGCTGATTTTGCAGGTGGAGATTATGAAATCACTATTAGAATTGATAAGATTTTTGGTATACATAGTGATCCTGAAAACGCACGTGTTAAAAACCTTTCGATAAAGTGCGATCAAGATCTCCCAGAACCGGTAACAATTCACGGTGGTACAATAAATGACCACTATGTAAATAAGGGGAAAACAATTAAAATATTTACGGGTGATGTCGCAAGTCTAGCTAATTACGAAACAGGGTATTCTAAGAATAGTGAACTTACCCAGCCAACGGATAACTGGGTGTATCCAGGAAGGGCCGTAATGCCTATAATAGATCATCTGTTTTTGAATATTTTCAATAATTCAGTCAACAAGCAGATGATAGTTAAGGGCACGGTTAAAGGGAAAATTGATCCACGGGCCACTTATACCTTTGACAATTCAAGCGGACTATATGATCCCGTTGCCAATAAGAAATTCCTACTAACAGAAATTAAGCATACCACCAAACTTGGAACGTATAATGTGACTTTTGAAGAAATTAATAATAATGATGAGGGGGAGATAGTATATGTTTGAAGTTAAGAGGACAAAACGATACACTTCTAATTCACAAGGAAATAGTTCTTCTAGTAGCTCAAGTGGTCCAATTGGACTTACGGGATTTGGGACCGAAAACACTTTCCCCATTTTCAAAGGCTCACGGCAATTAGTTGATTCCGGCATGAAGCTCAACGAAGCTGGAGAGGTGGAGTTTGCGGGGGCTTTCAGGGGTACTAATTTCATTACGATTGGCTCTGATGATGGAACAGGGGACATTCCTGTAGGAGGGTCAGGAACTTGGGGTTTGATA
>NZ_SMMB01000927.1 GCF_009711365.1 Xanthovirga aplysinae
ATCATAGTCAGAATTCGATGATTTCTTGTAATTTTGGGCTTCCAATAATCAATCAACTCAAAAGTGACAGAAATGGATCTAAATAAACTAACGGCTATTTCCCCTGTAGATGGCCGCTATAGACGACACACCGAGAATCTTGCTCCTTATTTTTCGGAATTCGGTCTGATCAAATACCGCGTTTTAGTAGAAATAGAATACTTTATTGCTTTATGTGAATTACCTCTGCCTCAGCTCAAAAATTTTGACACATCCCTTTTTCCGAAACTGCGAAATTTAGTGGATGACTTCAGTGAAAAAGATGCGGAAGCCATCAAAACTATTGAAAGAACAACCAATCATGATGTTAAGGCTGTGGAATATTTTCTCAAAGAGAAATTCGAGGAGTTAGGCATCCAGGAGGCCAAAGAATTTATTCATTTTGGCCTTACATCTCAAGATATTAATAATACAGCCATCCCAAGGTCACTCAAGGATGCCATGGAAGAGCACTTTTTGCCTTTACTGCAGGAAGTGAAAAATCAAATTGCCCAATATGCTCAAGATTGGTCGGGGATTCCTATGTTAGCCAAGACACATGGGCAACCAGCATCGCCAACCAGGGTGGGAAAAGAGTTTATGGTTTTTGTAGAACGCATAAACAGGCAAATTGATTTATTAGCAACGGTTCCCTATAGTGCTAAATTCGGAGGAGCAACCGGCAATTTTAATGCCCATCATATTGCCTATCCGGAAACAGATTGGGTAGCATTTGGAAATCGTTTTTTGGAAAAATCACTTCAATTAAAACGCTCCCATCCTACCACGCAAATTGAACACTATGATCATCTGGCTGCTTTATCGGATAATTTAAAGCGCATCAACACCATATTGATTGATTTCAGTAGAGATGTATGGCAATACATTTCCATGAATTATTTTAAGCAAAAGATTAAAGCCGGAGAAGTTGGCTCTTCTGCCATGCCTCATAAAGTCAATCCGATTGATTTTGAAAATGCAGAAGGGAACCTGGGTATAGCAAATGCAGTCTTTGAGCATTTATCAACAAAATTACCTATTTCCCGTCTCCAAAGAGACTTGACCGACTCTACAGTTTTAAGAAATATAGGTGTACCTCTAGCACATACCGTTATCGCCCTTAACTCCCTTAAAAAAGGCATTGGCAAACTACAAATTAATGAAGAAGCCATTCATCAAGATTTAGAGGAAAACTGGGCTGTGGTGGCTGAAGCTATTCAGACTATTCTAAGACGAGAAGGCTACCCTAATCCTTATGAAACCTTAAAAGCGTTAACCAGAACAAACGAAAAAATAACTCAACAAAGTATTTTTAACTTTATTGAAACACTAGAAGTCAGTGATGAGATTAAGGCCGAACTAAGACAAATTTCTCCTTATAACTATACTGGAATTTAGTTTATTCTTGAGTGAGGAGGGAAAAGTTGAGAATTTTATTGGTAACTTCTCATTTATAATTCTTCCCTCTTCACTAATCATTATTTCTATTCTGTAAACAGAGGGACACCTCTTTCAAAATCATACAAGGTCAATCTTCGAAGTTTGTAATAAGTTGTCCAGAAATTTCTTAAACTGCTAATATAGGATTGCTTAGCCCTATCTTTTTCCTCAGTGGCAATATTTAAATCCGTAATCCCAATTTTTCCAATTAGGTAACGATTTTTAGCAATATCATAACGTTTTTGGGCAATTTCATCCGATTTTTTGGCCACGGTCAATTGGCTTCTTTGCATTTTAAATTGTTTCACCAATAGAAAGACCTCCCTATCAAAGTTTTCCTCCTGCTGCCGAACATCAGCCCGGATTAAAGAGGCATTCGCTTCGGCCGTTTTGATTTTTGATTTATTCAAACCCCAATCTAATAATGGAACTTGAAGCCCCAATCTTACCTGTTGCTGGTCTTGAGGATCACTATAGATGTATTCTAAATTATTTGCTTGCTGGGTTAGGCCATAACTAGCAAATAAATTAACATTTAGACCCGCCTCGCCTTTCGCTTTAGCTACTTCCTTATCAGATTCCAACAACATTCGCTTAAAAGCAAGAAGATCAGATCGATTTTTTCTTGCCTCATCAAGAGCTAATTCTTCATCTACCTCAAAAGCAGGAATGAGCTCTGGTAGAAATAAATGTAATTTCTCTACATCCAAATTTAAAAAGGTTTTCAGCTCAAGTGTATTCAATTCCACATCCAACTCAGTTTCAGCACGTTTTTGTCTGGCATTCATCAAGCTTAATTCCAATTGCAAAAGTTCATTTTCAGCAATTTTTCCCAAATTATATCTTCCCACTGCTATTTTGTACAAAGTGTCATTATTGGCGACATTCTTTTCTGCGATGTCCAAACCAACCTGAGCCAACAATAATTCAAAATATTGAGAAACAGCCTCTTCCGAAACTTCTTCCATCTCCTCCACATAACTTCTTTGCGACTCTTCATAACGTAAAGGCTCAATTCTTTTATCCCATCGGTAGGAATTAAAAGAAAAAAGTGGTTGGCTCAGACCAATCGTTACAGGTACAGAAGAGTAGGAATAATCGGTATAAGGAGCAATATTATCTATCCTTTGGAGGTCGGAACGTAAGAAAATTTGTCCTCCGGTGAGCCCAATATTTTGAAAGAGAGAAAGACCAGCACTGGTGATAGACCTGCTTACCTCCCGAAACTGCTGACTTCCATCATCCTGTATTACAGGATCTATAATACGGCTAAAGTCCGGTAAGGTAGCGTTGAGACTAATCTGAGGTAACAAGCCCGCCTTAAAAGTCCGATATTGCCAAAACTTATTATCCAAACGGGTAGAGGCCTGCTGTGCACCTAGTGAATTTTCTCTGGCAAGCAGAATGACCTCACTCAATTTCAAAGAAACAATAGAATTTTCCTGACAAAGGGTAGTTTGGCCAAATAGAAATAAGATTAAAAAACTGATGAGGAAAATAGGTTTATTCATATCTTAATGAAGCAATAGGATTTTGACTGGCAGCCTTTCGGGCCGGGGCTATTCCAAAAATTAACCCAACAGTGGCAGCCACCATGAATGAAATAAAAACTGAAATAAAAGTAATAATGGTCGGAATAGCAGCAATCTCAGAAATGATCAATGCAATGGTAACCCCCAATAACACTCCTACTATTCCTCCGGTGACACTGATCATCATTGCCTCTAACAAAAATTGAATAATAATATCTTGTTTCTTGGCTCCCATCGCTAACCTAAGACCAATCTCTTTTATCCGCTCTAACACTGAGGCAAGCATGATGTTCATTATACCGATTCCTCCTACTAATAGCGAAATACCCGCAATAGCTCCGAGAACAATATTAAAAATACTTTTAGTTCTTTGCTGTTGCTTCAGGAGCAATTCAGGAATGGAAATTTCATAGTCCACCACTCCGTAATGCCTTCTCTTCAACATCCTAGACATAATTTCGGCGGTGGCTTCCAAGCTTTCTGTGGAATTTACTTGTACTACCAAACGATCTAACTGATGATAATTTTCTTCCGGTTTCTCCTCATCCTCATCTTCATCATTTCCTTTTCGAAGCATAGCCTTAGTAATTAAAGACCGGTTCCTATAGCGGATCAAAACAGTCTTTATAGGAGCATAAACATCCATATTATAATCTCTCACTCCTAAAGCCGCCTTACTTTTGTCAGAAACGATTCGTTCCTTCAAAACACCAATTACTTTTAACCAATGTGACCCACATTTTATCTTTTTTCCAATTGGGTCTTCATCGCTAAAAAATTTCGTTTGAACAGATTTTCCGATGATACAAACTGCCTCTCCACGCTTCAACTGATCTTCATTGAACATTTTTCCATCTGCAAGTTCAAAACTTCCCAGGCTAAAATAATTTGGTTCAACTCCCACTAGTTTGGCCGACCTCCTTATTCCATTTTTAATTAGATGAGTTTCTATTTGAACTTCCGGACTTATCTGTTGGATATTAGGAATAATTCCTAAAATACTATAGGCATCCGTAAGGCTTAGGCCGGGAGAAAATTTTTTCTTTTCCCTCTTTTCACTCTCTTCATCAAGTTTCTCTTCCGATTGCTCAATGATAGGCTTAATAACAATGTTATTTACCCCAACCAACTTAATCTGTTCTAGAATTTCTTTTTGAGCTCCATTTCCAATGGCCATCATTGAAATGACAGCGGCTACTCCAAAAATAATTCCTAGACCAGTAAGAACAGACCGTAACTTATTTGCCAGAACAGCTTCCAGGGCAATGGAAAAATTGGCTAAAATTTTTTCTCTCATCTGACCCTAATCGTTAGATTTCACAGAACCTTCTAAAACTCGTAGTGGAAAATCTTCTTTTCCCGAGGGAAGAGATAAATAAAGCTTATCATCCGGTTCAATTCCATCCGAAATAATTACTTCATCACTATTAGTTTTTCCAATTCTTACTTCTTGCTTTACAGTTTTCAAACCGTCTTTTTTCAATACATAAGTCAAAGTATCTCCTTGATTATGGACACATTCCAAAGGCACAAAAGTTACCTCTTTAATTACATCGGCGATAATGGTATTGGCTGTTGTCATTGCCGGTCGGAGTGTGGTATCAGATTCATTCACCTCAATGGTTACCTCAAAAACTTTGGCATCAGTATTTCCTTTTTGCTCTCCAACATTTGCAACTTTTATCACTTTACCTGTCAACTTTTTTTCTGGATAAGCGTCCAGACCAATCTTCACTTTCTGACCTTCCTTTAATTTTCGAATATCTACCTCATTTACATATGTCCTGGAAATCATTTTACTAAGATCAGGCAAAGTGGCGACAGTTTGATCCCATGGACTTATAGTTGAGCCTGCTTCCTTTCTTCTCCCATTCCATTGTCGAGCATAAATTACCATCCCCTCCTCAGGAGCTTTAATTTCAAATTCCTTTAGCAATTCAGTCATTGTTCTTAAATCACTTTTTGCTTTATTTAGAGAGGCGGTAGATTCCTGCATTTTAGCTATAGATTGGGCTTTCTGAATCTCATAATTAGAAGTAGCCTGTTGGTGAGCCCTCTTTGCTTTTTCCACACTTATTTCTGCCTGCTTTATGGTTGCTGGAGGCTCAAATTTAGATTGCTCTAGAACCAGGGCCTTTTCTTCCTTATCATATTTTAAATTAACCAGCTTATCTCTGGCTTCCCGAAGCTGTAAGGCCGTATCCAATTTTGTCTGTGTGTATTGAGAATTTGCTTTATCTAACTCAAGCTGGGCATCATTAATTTTGGAGGAAAGTTCAGACTTATCTAAAGAAGCGATATAATCTCCCTCTTTAACTACTGTTCCCTCGTCAACCAGATCCTCAATTTTAACATTCCAAAGATTTGCGGCTCTTAATCCATTTGGTCCAAGAATCTTCACAGAATTTTTGGCTTCTAACTCTCCACTTGTTGTAATTGAAATCACAAAATCTCCGACTGTTGGCCTAACCCATAGTTCGGTTTGATCTTCCTTTCCCCCTTTTAAAAATATAAAATAGGCAATGCCTACTACAA
>NZ_SMMB01001150.1 GCF_009711365.1 Xanthovirga aplysinae
TTGAACATTAATGAAACCATTATTGAACACTTCCTATTAAGAAAAAAATTAAACCCTTAACTTTAAGACATGAAAATTGTGATTACAGACGGATATACGATTAACCCAGGAGATTTAGATTGGGAAGCGATAGAAGCCCTAGGAGACACCGACATTTACGACAGAACTCCTGATGATTTAATAATCCAAAGATGCAAAAAAGCCGACATTGTCCTAACCAGTAAAACTAACTTTGACAAAAAAACTTTGGATCAACTTCCACAGTTAAAGCACATTGGTGTAATGGCAACAGGGTATAATAATATTGACATCAACGCCTGTCATGACCTTAATATTTCAGTTAGCCATGTACGAGCATACTCCTCCCCCACAGTTGCACAACATACTTTTTCATTATTATTGGAACTTTGTAACCAGGTAGGGATGCATAGCCAAAGTGTCCAAAAAGGAGGCTGGCAAAAAAGCCCTGATTTTTGTTATTGGGAAAAACCCATCACCGAACTATATGGAAAAACCATGGGTCTTTTGGGATTTGGCGATATTGCCAAACAGGTGGCTGCCATTGCACTAGCTTTCGGAATGAAGGTTTTATGTTATCGAAAACATCCAGAAAAAGGTGGACTTGAAGGGGTTCATCAGGTTAATTTAGAGAAATTATTTAAGGAAAGTGATGTTATTAGCCTTCATTGTCCCCTTAGCGCTGAAACAAATCAAATTATCAACCAAAAATCAATAAACCAGCTTAAAAATAGCTGTTACATAATCAATACTAGCCGGGGCGGTCTAATAAATGAAAAAGACTTAGCTCAAGCACTGGAAGAAGGAAAAATTGCAGGAGCTGGACTTGATGTGCTTTCGAAAGAACCTCCCACTTCAACAAATCCTTTATTAAAAGCACCAAACTGTATTATTACACCACATAATGCCTGGGCATCCAAAGAGGCACGAAAACGATTAATTCAGCAACTGGAATTAAACTTGAGGGGCTTTTTAGAAGATAAACCAATAAATACGGTCAGCCCTTGATGAAAATTCTAATTGCTCCCGATAAATTCCGTGATGCCTTATCGGCAATTAAGGTTGCCAACGCTATTGAAGAAGGAATAGTGTTAGCCTCCGATCAACTAAGCTATTGCAAAGCTCCCCTTTCTGATGGTGGTGAAGGGATGTTGGATATTTTACAATTTAGAGGAATTGGACAAAGAATTGAAGTGGAAGTTCATGACCCTCTAATGCGTTTAATAAAAACTTCATATTTATACACTGAAACTGAAAAGACAGCTTATATTGAGCATGCCGCCGCCTCTGGCCTTCACTTACTCGAAAGGAAAGAAAGGAATTGCATGTATACAAGCTCTTTTGGCACTGGGGAACTCATTTTAAATGCTATCAAAAATGGGGCTCAACAAATAGTATTAGGATTGGGGGGAAGTGCAGTGAATGACGCAGGAATGGGAATGGCAAAGGCCCTTGGCTATCGCTTTTTAAATAAGAATGGCAATGAATTGGAGCCTATGGGCAAAAATCTAATTCTAATCCAGAAAATTGATGACATTTCAAAAATTAACATTCCCCCAACAGTAAAATTTACGATTGCTGCTGATGTTCAAAACCCTTTATTCGGAAATGAGGGGGCTGCTTATCAGTATGCTGGTCAAAAAGGAGCTAATAAACAAGAAATTAAATTGCTAGATAAAGGTTTACAAAACTTTCATTCTGTTTCAGAAAAAAAATTTGGATTGAAGGTTAACAACATCCGAGGAACGGGAGCTTCAGGAGGATTAGGAGCTGCCGGAGTATTTTTCCTAAAAGCCAAAATTACCTCTGGAATTGAAACCATAATGAAGTTGGTGGATTTTGAACCTTTAGTGCAGAACAGCGATCTAATTGTAACTGCTGAAGGAAAAATAGACAATCAAACTCTGCAAGGGAAATTAATCCATGGGATTTGTCAAATTGCTAAAAAATACGACAAAAAAGTGATTGCCCTTTGTGGCACCCTAAAAGCATCTCCATTAGTTTTGAAAGAAATTGGTTTAAGCTATGCCACTTCCATTTTACAAGAACCCATGAACTTGGAAAAGTCTATGGCCAATACGAAGGGACAAATCATTACCACTACGGAAAATATTTTCCGGTTTATGAAAGAATTTAAACTTATTGAATGCTAGAAGAATTTATCTACCGTCTGTTGAAGTTGGCAAGAGATTTATCCCCTTATAATAAAAATGATGCAGAATTTCTAAAACATTTCACCTCCCAACATTTAAAATTATTAAGTAAAAAATTACTGGAATACTACCAACAGGGTGTTCCCTCCAAACGCCTCCCCTACTTCGAAGAGGAAATCACGCCTTCTTTAGAACTAATCTTTAAGCCATTTGAAACCGTACTTCACACAATAATAAATAGACTGGATTATTCTCAAAAAGAAAAATATGCACTTTCCCTATTAAAGGTTATTGAAATATCCGGTTTACCTAAAATCCTCATTTTAATGGGGCAAAGAATTACCCCAGGAAGTGTTCAAAATCAATTAGCCTTACCTCCAACCAATTCCATATTGATTTCCTCAGCTACAGGCATGTACAACAAAGAAATAAGTTTAGCAGCCAAAGCATTAAGTAAACACATGGAGCGAAATAAAAACACCTTTTGGGGAAAGCCTAGTGGCTCCAATTTTGATAAAAACAGAAAGGCGAAAGAAATCATCTTAAACTTATTGAATAACAAGAGCTGGTGGAATGTTTTTGTGCATTATCAATTGGGATTAGTATTTGAAACAAGATTACCTGAAGGACACGGGGCAAGATGGTCAGCTGATGGAAAAATGTTTATTGGATTTTTGGAACCATTTACGACTTCCAGGAAGGAAATATGATGAGTTATCTTTTTTTCTTTCTTTTTTAAAGAAGTAATAAATTTCCAGAAAACAGAAAATTAAAGAAAAACATAAGACCTTTCCACTATAAAGGACTCATTCTCAACTTACCTTTTAGGAAAAATTAAAGTAATATTCTTCAAAAGAAAACTTTTTTTCTAAGAAAACTTTCCTTTCCTTTTGCCACACTTTTTGTGCTTATTAAGATATTTTTCTATATTAATATAAAAAGGCAAAGATAAAATATAATTTTTCCTTTTACTCCCTTCTAATTTTCTTGTCCTATTTGTTCAATCCATTTGTTCCATCATCTATTTTAAGAACTTAAACAGCATTGTCATGAACAAGAATTTCCCCCTTTTACCTACCAAAAAACCACTACAAATGCCCTCGATTAGCTTAATAATAAGAGCTTTTCATACAATAATTCGTTCAGGTATAAACGGACTGAGAAAAAACATATCTTCGATCTTTTTCCTAGAAGCCGAAGACGAAGAGGTTCCCATACCTAAGGAAAGCAAAATCGACCTTATCCTTCAAAACAATAAACTAACCTTAAAAGAACTTTCTATCCAGCTCATCACCAATCTTACCCGCTCAATTAATGCAAATTACGGTGCTATCTATATTTTAAAACAAAATGCTCATTATGAAAGGAGTCTAGAATTACTGGCGGGAAATTATAACATTCAAAAAAAGAGGCAAAATAGGAGGAGAATACAAATTGCTGAAGGCCTGGTTTCCCATACTTATTTGCAAAAACAAAACAAAACTTCCTCATTACAGGCCAATGATTATCAAAGTGTAATTTACAATGATGACGACAAGAGCGCCAACTGTTTATACACAACCCCTCTCATCTCCAAAAATAAAGTAATCGGAATTATTGAAATCTGTTCAGCAAAAAAACTATCACAGATTCAGAAGAAAGTGGTAAAAAACATTGCTAACAATGCAGCTGAACCTCTTTACCGAAGGATCAGGTAATATAGAGGGGTAGGATAATCTTATGATAAAGACAAAAGGAATAGTAAAGGGTGAAAAGTAAAGTGCTAAATAATTAATGATTTATTAAACATTTAGCACTTAACTTTTCATCTCTAATCTCACACTTTTCCTCTTTTCAGTATATTAAAAGAGAAGGCAACCTTTTAAAACTAAAAGCCGAATCAGGAAGAAACCTATTTATTCATCATTTACTACACTTCCTAATATCCTTTCTTAAATGAATTTCTCGAATTCCGCCTCCTTTGTTTCAAAATAATCACTAACCCTTAGTTGATATTTGTAAATACAGCCTGAATATCATCATCATCTTCGATTTTATCTAGCATCTTTTCAATATCTACTAATTGCTCCTCCGAAAAGTCAATTGGAGAATTAGGAATTCTTTTCAAATTGGCCTTAATTACTGGAATTCCTTTCTCTTCAAAAGCTTGAGTCAAAGATCCAAAATGAGTATAATCGGCATAAGCGAAACCATTTTTTTCGTCCACTTCAATCTCCTCCAAACCAGCATCAATTAATTCCAGTTCTAATTCCTCCACATCAACATCTTCCGGCATTTCAAACTCAACTACAGCTTTTCTGGAAAACATATATTCCAATGAACCAGTTGGTACCAGGCTTCCTCCGGCTTTATTGAAATAAGATTTCACATTGGCAACTGTTCTGGTGGTATTATCCGTAGCACATTCTACAAAAACTAATACTCCATGAGGTCCTTTTCCTTCATAATTTACCTCCACAAAAGTTTCTGCATCCTTGGCTGAGGCTCTTTTTATCGCCGATTCAATATTGTCTTTCGGCATATTTTGGGCTTTAGCATTTTGAATGGCGGTCCTTAACTTGCCATTCATGTCAGGATCAGGGCCACCTTCTTTAGCCGCTAATGTAATGGCTTTCCCCAGCCTAGGAAATAATTTGGACATTTTGTCCCAACGTTTTTCTTTGGATGCCCGTCGATATTCAAATGCTCTTCCCATGATGATTGATATGGTTTATTTTTATTAAATTTTTAGATATCCTTAAAAAATTAAAAATATTAATCCAGATGAAAAAATCCCCAAACCTAAGGGGATTGAAGTTTTCAATTCTTCAAAATATTTCTCCATTTAAACATACAATTCTTCCCTTTGAGTCGACACCCTTTCACTACTCACATATTCATCATAAGTCATCAACTTATCGATCATCCCATTAGGTGTTATTTCTATAATTCGATTAGCCACTGTTTGGGTAAATTCATGATCATGAGAAGTAAACAAAACCGTACCTGGAAAATCTTTCAGCGCATTGTTAAAAGCAGTAATGGATTCCAAATCAAGGTGGTTAGTCGGTTCATCCAATATCAAAAGATTTGCTCCAGATAGCATCATCCGAGATATCATACATCTTACTTTTTCTCCTCCAGAAAGTACATTAGCTTTTTTGAAAGTTTCCTCCCCAGAAAACAGCATTTTACCGAGAAATCCTCGAATGTAAACCTCATCTTTCTCCTCATCATCGACTGAATATTGGCGTAACCAATCGATCAGATTTAAATCTACATCAAAATATTCAGCATTTTCATTAGGTAAATAAGCTTTGGTAATGGTTTGGCCAAACCTAAATTCACCTCTTTCCGACTTTAATTCATCTTCCAAGGTTTGAAATAAAGAGGTAACTGCTAAACTATCTTTACTAATAAAAGCAATCTTATCTCCTCGATTGACCCTAAAATTAAGGTCTTTAAACAAGGTTTTTCCTTCTATAGATTTACAAAGGTTTTCAACTTCCAGAATTTGATCCCCTGCTTTTCTTTTCTGATTAAAAATAATGGCTGGATATCGTCTGGTAGAGGGTTTAATTTCCTCTACATTTATTTTTTCTAATAGCTTTCTTCTGCTGGTGGCTTGCTTTGATTTAGCGGCATTAGCACTAAAACGGGCAATAAATTCTTGTAATTCCTTCTTCTTTTCTTCTGCTTTTTTATTTGCCGAAGCCCTCTGACTTAAGGCTAATTGACTGGACTCATACCAGAAAGTATAGTTTCCTGTGAAAAGGTTTATTCCTCCAAAATCAATATCGGCTATGTGGGTACAAACCGTATCCAAAAAATGTCGATCGTGAGAAACAACAATTACAGTGTTCTTAAATTCAAGCAGAAAGTCTTCCAACCAACTGATGGTATGAATATCCAAATCATTAGTAGGCTCATCGAGAATCAATATATCAGGATTTCCGAAAAGTGCCTGTGAAAGAAGTACCCTAACCTTTTGATTACCATTTAGCTCCTTCATTAACTTATAGTGGTCTGCTTCATTAATGCCAACTCCACTCAATAATGTTGCGGCATCAGATTCAGCATTCCAACCTTCCATCTCGGCAAACTCTGCCTCCAATTCAGAAGCACGAATCCCATCTTCATCAGAAAAGTCAGGTTTTGCGTAGATTTCATTTTTCTCCTTCATGATATTCCACAATTTACTATGGCCCATCATGACTGTGTCCAAAACGCTCACTTCATCAAATTCAAAGTGATTTTGTTTCAAAACAGCTAGGCGTTTGCCTTTGTCAATGCTAATGTTTCCCGAGTTTGGTATAATATCCCCTGAAAGGATTTTTAAAAAGGTAGATTTACCTGCCCCATTGGCTCCAATAACACCATAACAGTTCCCTTCTGTAAATTTAATATTTACTTCATCAAAAAGGACACGCTTTCCGTATTGTAAAGATATATTTTGTGCTGAAATCATAGTCTAAAATTTGTAAACGGCAAATTTAATAGAATCAAATCTTAATTTTAAAAGATTTTCACCATTTAATAACTCATAGACTAAAACGGAACCAAGAATAAATTATGATACCGTCAAAAAAATCATCATAAAAAAGGTTTAAATAAAGGCACCTAATTAAAAAGAAACATACTGCCTTTGAGGAACAAAAAAAGCTTCCAATTAATGAAAATTGAAAGCTCCCATGATCCTAAACAGAACTAATTTAATCCAACACTTCCTGATCCAGGTTTGGCTGTGGAGTAAGCCTCAAATAAGGTTTTACTTGCTTAAACCCTTTAGGAAATTTGGTCAATGCTTCTTCATTTGAAACTGCAGGAACTATCACGCATTCTTGTCCTTTTTCCCAATTAGCGGGAGTTGCCACCTGATGATATGTCGTTAACTGCAAGGAATCAATTACGCGAAGAATTTCATGAAAGTTTCTTCCTGTAGAGGCTGGATAAGTTAACGTTAATTTCACCTTTTTGTCCGGACCAATAATAAATACTGAACGGACTGTGGCATTTTCCAATGATTCAGGGTGGATCATGTCATATAAGAAGGAAACTTTTCGCTCAGGATCAGCAATAATTGGATAATTTACAGTGGTTTTCATTACCTCATTAATGTCTTTCACCCACTCTTTATGGGAGTCTACCCCATCAACACTAACTGCAATGGGTTTGACATTCCGCTTATCAAACTCGGCTTTTAAATTGGCTACAGTCCCCAATTCCGTGGTACAAACGGGAGTAAAATCTGCTGGATGCGAAAAAAGAATTCCCCAGGAATCCCCTAACCAATCGTGAAAACTAATTTGTCCTTCTGTAGTCTCTGCTACAAAGTCAGGAGCGATTTCTCCTAATCTGATTGCCATTATTGTTAATTTTAGTTGAATGATTTTTTTACTATTAGAAGATAATCAATATAAAATTGATGTCAAAAGAAAAAGAAGAGAGTAATCCCCAAAGCTGCAATACTTTAAATTTCCCTTACAAAAGCAGCCTAACCAATGATTATTTTGTTTCCTACCCTTTTTTCAAAAAATGAAAAATCCAAATATTCTCAGAATAGACAGTAGGAGGACGAGAAGTGCAAAATTTTGCATCTTTACAATTCAAAAGCATTTGGTTCTGGAACTGGTTCAGGTGTAGGAGCTGGTGTCGGCTCAGGTGCAGGAGAAGGCTCAGGAATAGGTTTGGGAATAGGCTCAGGATTGGGTTTGGTATTCGGCATAGGTTTTGGATCAGGAACCGGAACTTCAGGCTTAGGGTCCTGAAATTCCGAATTATAAAATTTCACCTTTTTCATCTCTGCATTTTTCACCTTTTACCCTTTATCCAAAAGTAAATTGACTTTTGATATACGCTAAGATAATCCTAGCACTAAATCTCATTTCTAAAGTAAAGTAATTTTGCTATTAAAAGTTCAGGTACTAACCAAATAAGAAGAAAGTCAGCTTACCACCAATTTTTCGATCATTTGCATAGCGGCTTCCCTTCCATCAAATGCTGCGGTAACGACCAGATCTGCTCCTCTTACACCATCCCCTCCGGCAAAAACTCCTTCTCTTGAAGTTTGTAAATTTTCATCCACTACAATCCCTCCCCATTTATTTGTTTCAATTCCATTCTCTTGGAGAAAATTCACCTTTTCCTGATCAAAACCCAGGGCCAAAATAACAACATCTGCCTGAAGGACTGTATCGGTATTGGAAAGCTCTATTAACCGACCTCGATTACTTCCATTAGAGGATTGTACTTCAGTTTGAACAAATCGTACACCCTGCACATTCCCCCTACTATCGGTTATAAATGCTTTAGGAGCATGGTAAAAAACAAACTCAACGCCCTCCTCTTTGGCACTTTTAAATTCTCTTTTACTTCCCGGCATATTCTCTTCCCCTCTTCTGTACAGACACTTCACTTCAGTAGCACCTTCACGAATGGAAGTTCGCACACAGTCCATAGCAGTATCTCCTCCACCAATTACAATGACACTTTTTCCTTTTACATCATATTTTGGGTCAGCTCCTTTTTCTTCCAATTTCTTTTGAATAGCAGAAAGAAAAGGAACAGCCATATAAACATTATCTGAACTGTAGCCCTGATAATTCAAGACCTTTCCTTCTGTTGCTCCAAGTGCTAAAAAAACACAATCATGGCGGGCATTCAACTCATCAAAGGAAATATCCTTTCCTACGGATGTATTTAATACCAACTCCATTCCATTGGTAGTTAATAAATCAATTCTTCGTTGAACAGAAGCTTTATCTAACTTAAAATTTGGTATTCCATAGGTCAATAAACCACCAGCTTGGTCAGCTCTTTCATATATTACTGGTTTAATCCCAGCTCTGAGCAAAAAGGTGGCACAAGACAATCCTGCAGGACCAGATCCTATAATTCCCACAGATTTATCTGTAGTAATACCAGGAAAGGGTAAAGATAATCCCTCAGAAAAACCGGATTCGGTAATAGCCACTTCAATAGAACCAATACTTACCGCTCCATGTCCATCATTTAGAGTACAAGCTCCTTCACATAATCGATCTTGGGGACAAATTCGCCCTAATATTTCGGGAAAGGGAGAAGTTTCATTAGACATCTGAAAAGCTAAATCCTTATCTTTTTCAGCAATAAATTTAAGCCAATGAGGAATATGATTGTGTAAGGGACAACCTGAGGAACTGCAATAGGGGTTTCCACATTGTAAACATCTACTTGCCTGCTGGGAAGCCTCCTCCTCGGAATAAACTTCGTAAATCTCTCCAAAATTTTTCACCCTTTCCTTAGAGGATTTTGTTAAGGGTTCTTGACGCCGAATAGCGGTAAATTCATACATATTTGA
>NZ_SMMB01000823.1 GCF_009711365.1 Xanthovirga aplysinae
TTGACAAATGATATTTTAGAGAGTTGCTTTTAGACCAAATGTGAGCCCTTTGGTAGATGGGGTAACCATATGATAAAAGCCTTGTGAATTTCCATTTCCATAAAGGCTACCTTCAGGGTCTCCATAGGTAAAGTCGGAATCAATCCATAGATTTCTTCCCGTAACACTTACACTTAAAGAAGAAAAAGGAATTTTTTTCATCAACTTGGTTGGTAGGCTGTAAGCAAGACTTATTTCCCTGAGTTTCACAAAACTTCCATCCTCTACAAAAAACTCATCTATATTGGAGTAGAAATCCCGAAAATAGGGACCATCCTGCATGATTGCGGTCTCATTAGGGGTTCCATCTTCATGTACTCCCTCCCAAACCTTAGTTTGATTTCGGTTTTCAGTAACTTTAGCCGTACCATAAAAAACCATATAGTACTGATCAAAATTGAGAATATCCCCTCCTTTTCGGACATCAATTAAGGCTGATAAAGACAACCCCTTAAAAGAGAATGTGTTTCGAATACCTCCTGTCCAATCGGGCTGAACATTTCCAATAGGCCCTAATTCTTCTTCCAACATAGGATACCCATATTCATTAATTACTAATTCCCCATTATCATTGTACTTTAGCCCTTGTCCCCAAATGACACCATATCCATGCTCCTGATCCGCTCGAATCTGAGGGCTGACAAAACCTCCCAAATAAATATTGTCCACACCCTCTGCCAATTCCTTCAGTTCATATTTATTTTTGGAGAAGTTCATTTGCACATCCCAATCGAAACCGCCTATTTTAAGTGGCGTAGCTTGTAGGGTAATCCCAACCCCTTTATTAATGATTTCCCCAGAATTCACCACCCTACTTTCAAATCCCACTTGCAGCAGATATTTCCTGAGAGATGATCTGGTTCTTACTCACTTTATGATAATAGGTAGCATCCAACCCCACTCTGCCATTGAAGAAACGTAAATCTACACCACCTTCCATTTCAGTAATCAACTCATGTTTAAGTTCATTATTTGCAAGAAGATCACTTAGCTCAAAACCATTTAAGCCATTGGTAGGAAAGCTAATATTTCCCCTAGTTCCATCACCTGGATTAACCTGAGTAAATGTTTGGGTTGTCAAATAAGCAGGTGCGTCATTTCCCGCCTGAGCCCAGGACATTCTTAGTTTACCGTATGGAAAATAGTTGGTTTCAGCCAACCCAAGCACTTCGGTAAAGACAAATCCCAGCCCCACAGACGGATAGAAATAAGAGTTCTTACCATTGGGCAATGTTGAAGACCAATCGTTTCGTCCGGTAAGAGTGAGGAAAACATAATTATCATAGTCCAAAACCGCATTTGCGTAAACGCCAACTGTCCTGATATCCTCATCAAGGGCATAACTTTGGGTTTCTTCAGCATTGGTAATATCAAAATAGTCAGGGATACTCAAACCCAATCCCCGGATGGTATTCCGCTTAAATTTTCTGATATTGACATTATGTCCTAATAAAGCACTTATACCAATCTTATCGATAATTTCCCTCTCAACGGTCAACATTAAATCATTGTTGATCTGATTATTACCAATTTGGGATTCATACATTCTTCCGTCAGGAATGGAAAAAGTCCCCACATTCACCTGCTCTTTTCTCAAATCTGAATATCCGTCCCAACCTGTGCGGTTTGTCAGTTTTATTCCTGGTAAAATTTCAAATCCCACAATTTGGGTGATAATAAACCGATCAACATCAGAGTAATTCCCATTGTTTTCTGCTAACCAAAATGGGTTATTGAAGGCTCCGTAATAGGAATAGTAGGTCCCATCATCCGTGTAATAGTTGGTGATATCATGGCTAATAGGCCAGAAGTTTAAGGCAAACAAATAGGAACGAGGACCATTACCTTCGGATAATCTGCTGTTTTTAGAATTGATATAATTTATGGAAGTACTAACATCTACTAATTTGGATAGTTTGGTCTCGAATTTGGCTACAAAACTATTTCTCTTGAATTCATTGCCAGGAACTATTCCTTCTTGATTTAAATTAGAGTAAGACAACAAATAAGTACCCTTTTCATCCCCTCCACCTATAGTCAGGGAATTATTCAGTACTGTTCCCCTGCGATAAAATTCTTTTCGGGGGTCATAGATTTCAGGTATGCCTACAGCATTAATAGCATCCTGACTAACAGAATCTTTATGAGGCCCCCAACTTATGGATGTCTGTGGACTAAGTCCATCTAATTCTGAATACCCTCCAAAATCGACTGGTAAACCATTTCTATAAGCGCCTAAATATCCTTGCAGATAAGAAGATTGAAAGCCCTTAATTATTGCCTCATCAAAACCCACAGAAGAGGATAATTCCACTCTTGGAAATTTACCCGAGGCCTTTCCTTTCTTAGTAATTATCTGAATTACACCATTGGCACCTCTGGAACCATAAATAGCAGTTGCAGATGCACCACTTAGAACAGTTACTTTGTCAATTAAAGAAGGGTCAATATCTATAGCACGATTAGATCCAGTCCCATTAAACAAAGTACTTTCAACCAATGTAGTTAATCCTGGTGTTTGCCGGTTATCAACCGGAATACCGTCAATTACCCATAAAGGCTGGTTATTTCCAGTCAAGGAAGTGGTTCCTCTGATTACAATGCGTGAGGAAGACCCTGCTTGTCCCCCGGAATTATTAATCTGGACTCCAGCTACCTTACCAGCCAGCGCATTCACAATATTGGTCTCCCTTGACTTTATAATGTCTTCAGCAATAACATTTTGAGCTGCATAAGGCAAAGTTCTTTTTTCGGCCTCTATACCTAAGCCCGTGACCATCACCTCCTTTAATTGCATAACATCAGGAAGCATTTCTACATCAATAACCGAACGATTTCCAACCTTCAATTCGTGGTCCTCCATTCCAATAAAAGAAAATACCAACAATTCATCTGGAGAGGAAACTTTTAACTTGTACCTACCATCAAAATCAGTCACTGTTCCAACTGTAGTCCCTTTCAATGTGACATTTACACCCGGTAAAGGTTCCCCATCTTCTTGGGAAACCACCCTACCGCTAAGCAGACGATCTTGCGCATTAGCCAGGCCAAAAAGCAACACTAACGGCATCAACAAAATGATCTGTAATTGTTTTTTCATCAGGAATAATTTTAGGTGAGAAATATGGATAGTGTGGAAAGAAGCAAAAGGTATTACACCAATATTATCAAAGAAGGAGGCAAGGAGAATCCCCCATTTAGGGGGATATTGCAAAAAAGAAGTGATGTAAAGAATAATCTATAGGATCAATGATTTGGGGCAAATGGAAAAAATATTAAAATTGAGCAGGCCAAAAACAAAAAAGACTACCTTTAGTTGGTAGCCGAGTATAGGGACATTTTAGGGAAATTAAGAATCTAAAGCTTAAAGGTTCATTCCTCCTTAATATTGCCCTTTGGCAAAGTAAAAGACACTTCCGTTCCCCTTTTAAGAGAACTTTTAACAAAAATTTCGCCCTTATTTCTCTCAACCAATTCCTTACAAAGGATAAGCCCTAATCCCGTCCCTTTTTCTTTGGCGGTTCCGGGAGTCGAAATTTTCTTTTGAATAGAAAAAAGGTCTCTTTCCACTTCTTTTGGGATGCCAACTCCCGTATCCCTTACCCAAACCTGAACCTGATTACCCCTAATGGATTTGGCTGAAAGGGTAACACTTCCCCCTTCCTTTGTAAACTTAATGGCGTTGGATAATAAATTTCTAATCACGGTATAAACCATGTTTTTATCTCCAAAACCATAGCAGTTTTTGGGAATTTTGTTCATTAAAGTAATGCCCTTTTTTATTGCATTGTTTTGGTACAATTTCTTACTTTCATCCCCTAGTTCTACTATTTTTATTTTTTCAGGATTAAAGGAAATTTGATCCGTTTGGCTTTTGGCCCAGATCAATAAATTGTCGAGCAAGCTATGGGAAGCTTTGGCATTTTCCCTCAACAGTCCAATCACTGACTTTACATCATTTGATACTTTTGTACTTAGCAATTCTTCTAATATATCTATTAGGTTGATAGTGTTGGCAAGAGGACCTCTTAGGTCGTGGGAAATAATGGAAAAAAACATATCTTTATTTTCATTGAGCTCCATTAGTTTCTTCTGGGTCCTCCTTTCTTCAGTGATATCCTCCATAAGCCCCAACATTCCCTGAAACTCCCCTTCATCAGTATAGAGACATCTTTTTCTAAATCTGATATTTCTAGTATCTCCCCCACTTGTAGTTACTTCTGTTTCATAATTTTGAAATTTGCTTTCAATCGCCTGTAAATCGGCTTCATGAAAAACTTGGGCTTCTTCTTTTTGCC
>NZ_SMMB01000963.1 GCF_009711365.1 Xanthovirga aplysinae
TACAATAATAATTGTTCTTTAATATTAGGTTAAATTTTTTAATCAAACTATTAACATGAATTTAACCATGAAAAAGAATATACTTTTTTTAGCTATTTTATTTTATGAAAGTAACAAGATATTAGGGCAACAAAAAGTTTCCTACACCACTGAATTGGAAAGAGACCACACACCTAATACTATACTAAAAAGGATAATAAAGTTACTAGTTGAGCATAGTATAGATATATTCAACAGTGGTATACTCTACAAGAGAACTGTGGAAAGGAAGATTCACCAGGCTTTAACCATAATTATAGTTAAACAATTAGTTTATAGAACCTCGGCATAAGGTATTTCTGCCCGATTTCACTTTCCAAATTGATGATATAAAAGGAGATTACAATTTATAAAACATTAATCTCTTGCCGTATAACTGGATGAAATCGCAGACTAAATAAGCCAATTCGGGTATAAGGCTAATTCTGGTCACCTAAAGTACTAATAGAAACCCTAACTCCGAGATTAAAAGATTATATACCTCAAATTCTAACAAAGTAAAACTCTGTAGTCTATTATTCCTCTATAGGAAGAGAAAATTAGTGTCACCCAGAAAGGCCCCAAATTATTTATATGGGTCCATCTATACTGGGTAATTAAGGCTGTATTGCCCTCAGGAAATTGTAATAAAGCCTGCGAAAATAAAAGAGCGGAATAGGATCGCAATAACCAATAATTTTTTGAGCACTACATACAACCGGTTATTATAATTTGAGAAATACGGTAATGCATTACCCTAACCGTTACCTAGGCTTGCTGCACAATTGTAGATATAAATATAGCTGTTAGGATTATTATCTGGTACATAATACCCTGAAATAATCCGCAACTATTAGTAAAATAATTAATTCTAATTAGGGCTTAAGGACTCTTATTGACTCCATATAAAGGAGAAAGCAAGTTTATTTTACAAAAAACAAATCATATTATTTAATCAATTACAAACCATAAAACAACAAATTAATGATGAAGAATTTACTAAATAAAAGGGTATTGAAATTATCACTCTTCCTGATCGCATTACTATCTTTTAAGGTTTCTTTATACGCACAAGAACCCGTAAAGTGTCTTCAAAATGAAAATCGCCGAATTGATCATGCCCTGAGCCAGGAAGCTATTGAAAAGGTACAAATAGCAGAAAAAAAAGCAAAGGAGATTCGAAGCAGACTATCCCCTTCCAGTTCTAGACTATCTCAATCCGATATTGTACAATCCTCTCATACTCAATATACAGTACCAGTGGTATTTCATGTTTTTGGTGATTTTTCTTGGGGAACGGTGGATGACCAAAGAATTATTACTGCTTTGGAAAAAGTAAATGAAGATTTTCAAGGGTTAAACCCTGATTTTGATGATGTAATCACCCAGTTTAGATCAATCAGGGGCACACTTGATATTTCTTTTGAACTGGCTCAATATGACCCAGAAGGCAATTCTACTACAGGAATCATCTATCACCCTAAGGAGACTAACCTGGCCGAAGATTGGGAAAAAATGCAAGTATATGCTTGGGATAATTATCAGTATATGAATGTATACATCTTGGAAGAATTATATGACGATGGTGTATTAAATTACTCGGGGATAGCTTGGCTTCCTTCAACAAATGAATCCAACCAGAATATTGCGGGTATAGTTTATAACGGAAATTATCTGTATGGTAACACTGACGATGAATTTGCAGCTACTTTAACCCATGAATTTGGTCATTTTCTTGGTTTATATCACACATTTGGCCCCAGCAACCCAGCTGAAGATTGTGACGACGATGGTGTACTAGATACTCCTATTACAAATGCAAATGACGGTGTTTGTACAGATGTTGGTGGGTGTTTTGGAGAGACCCCTAATTATTCTAACTACATGGATTATTCTTCATGTAGAAGGATGTTTACCCAAGGTCAGGTGGCAAGAATGGAAGGCGAAGAATATGGCCTATTGCACGATGCTAGAATTACCCTATGGCAAGAAGAAAACCTTATAAAAACAGGAATTATTGAGGCTCCATTATTAACTTTCTCAGGATCCGAATTTATTGAATCCACAGCAAACAATGGATCATTTGATGAAACCAAAACCATTCGAGCTTTAGGTGGAGCACAGTTTGCTACATCTGGAACTTTAAGTGAAAACACCCACTACACAACTTCCGGTGTTCCTTCCGGTTTATCAGTACAAATTACAGTGAATAATTCCTCAGAAGCTACCTTAACATTAACAGGAAGCACAAACTCCCATGGAGATAATGCAGATGTATCCAATTTAAATATAGCCTTTTTAAATGCTGCCGTGCAGGGTAGTGCTGCAAATATTATAAATTCTTCTATGGATTTCTCTGTGGACTTTAGGGCCCCTTATGAGGTGGTATATGAAAATATCGCAGATATTACCGTTGACAATGGATATACCTGGGAATATTTTGAATTAGAAGTAGGCAATGTTGAATTGGAAGTGGGTAATTTTGACTTTGGAGTATGGTACGACGACGGGGATCTAAGATTTGAAACTTATCAAAAGTCTTTAATTTGCGAAGGGAATACCAGAAACATCACCCTTCTTAATGATGGGGATCCTATTGAGGCTTCTTCAAATTGGGTTGCCGGTGGAGCTTGGCCAGATGAACATGATATTCGAACACCATCTTACACAGATTGGGACGGAGAGGAAGGATTTATTGGTTTCCAGGTTAATAATGTTTATGGAGAAACACTCCATGGTTGGTTTAGGATTTCTGTAGCAGCAAATGGGAATTCTTATACCCTTCGTGATTATGCATATAGCACCCAACCTGAGGGAACCATACTGGCAGGGAGTACGGATTTTCCTACGGATAATTTGCCAGTTGCTAATTTTTCAGTAAGTGCTTCAACAATTGATGTGGGAGAAACTGTAAGCTTTACCAATCAGTCAACGGATGCCACAACTTATTCTTGGTCATTCCCTGGCGGAAGTCCTTCTAGTAGTAATCAACGGAATCCAACAGTAACTTTTAATACCGCAGGAACTTTTGAGGTTACCCTAACGGCAAGTAATGCCGATGGAAGCGACCAAGCCACTACTTCGATTACCGTTTTAGGTGATGATTCAGATATTTATTGTGCTTCAAATTCATCTACCAATCAGTATGAGTGGATTGCTAATGTAGAAAGTGGAAGCTTCCAAAACTCTACTGGTGCGAGTGGCTATTCAGACTTTACTAACCAAACCATCAATTTATCTCTCAATGAGTCCAACGAAATAATCGTTACCCCAGGTTTTGCTAGCAGTAGCTATACAGAGCACCTTAGAATCTGGATTGATTACAACAATAGTTCCTCTTTTGAATCCGGTGAATTAGTATTTCAAGGCAGTGGTTCTGGAGCTATCACAGCTAACTTTACACCAACAAATGCAGGAACCACTCGTATGAGAATCTCTTTGAAATATGGATCTGCGGCTGATGTCTGTGAAGAGGATTTTAATGGTGGAGAAGTGGAAGATTATACGGTGAATATTAGTGGGGATGTAATTATTAACCCTCCAGGCGATTATTGTGCATCTAATGGGAACAATGATAACAGCGAATGGATAGGGAATGTAACTGTTGGAGATCTAAACTATTCTTCTTCGAATTCAGGCGATAGATCAGGGTATTCTGACTTTACCTCCCAGAGAGCCAATCTTTCAGCAGGTTCAGGCGTAAATGTTCGTTTAACCCCAGATTTTAGTTCTTCAAGTGAATGGAATGAAAGTTTTAGAATTTGGATTGATTACAACCAGGATGGAGATTTTGAAGATGCCCAAGAGCAGACTTTTGAAGGTACTTACACAGCCAATTCTTCTGTTTCAGTAACAGGTTCGTTTACCGTTCCTTCTTCAGCGCTTTCAGGAGCCACAAGAATGCGAGTTTCCATGAATGGTGATGCTTTTTCGGCCCCTTGTGGAACATTCTCTTATGGGGAGGTGGAAGATTATACCGTGAACATTTCCAATGGTTTGGCTGGAGCTGCTGGTCCCTCCACTTCTAATAATCAAAGTGAAAATGTGTCTCTAGCCTCTGATATAAATATATACCCCAACCCAGCACCAAATGGGAAATTCTCTGTAGAATTTTCTAATGAACTTAAATCCACTACTACTTTAAGTATCCTTGATGTTACAGGAAAATTACTTTATTCAAAGTCCATTGAATTGAAACCTGGAGCAAATAAGGAACAAATAGATATATCTAACTTGCCAAAAGGTTTATATTATTTAGTTATCAATGGAAGCAATGGGGTAAATACCCAAAAGGTAATTGTGGAATAATTCAAAATTGTTTCCATTATAAAAAAGGCTTTATCACAAGGTTGATATCTAGAGAGGGTTTACCAACAAGGGTAAACCCTCTTTGTTTGAAAGGGCAAGTTTTAATGGCCATGATATTTCCTTCACTAGTTAAGGTGTTTACTAAATTTAGTTAGAAGTCAAATAGTTAAACGGGTCATAATACCCACTATGGGGCCAAAGACCTCAAACTCATGTTGGCCACTCTAAGCCGGAAACGAATTGAACAAAAAGTTGATCAAATCTCTCTGCGTTTCGTCAATTTCAGACATTATATTTAAAGTTTGTTATACCTGCTTTCCTCATACTCAAAGGGTAAATGAGTATTGAGTTTGGTTCAAAAAAGTCCATTCCTCCTTTTTTTATTTCACTCCTACCAAACTTAGGGAGTATATATCAAATGACCTTGGGGGTAATTCTAATCTTTTTCTAATCTGAAATAATTTCATATTAAACTCAACCCTTTTACATTGTCCTTCATAAATATTTGATTTATAAATAACTGATTTTAAACAGAATTGTCTGATAAGTAAGAACTGCGAGAATATAAACCAATGGCTGTTTTTTTCCTTAATACCAAATAGGCAAACCTCTTTCTTTATCTAAGTTTTTAATTAAAGGCCAATAATAATTCACTGCATTGAGTTAAATCGCTTTTAACCAAATCGTTCAAAGCACAAAAGCAACTTAGAAACTAAGAATTAATTAACCCCTCACCTAAGAATCTAAACAGAGAAAAACACTTAGGGGAAGGTAAATTTCTAAAAATCAAGACACTGCTAATTTTTTACAATAATTCAGGTAAGTATGAGATTTTTTTTATCTATCATTATTTTTTTATTGGTTTCCATAGGGGTTTATGGCCAAAGTGATTCGGAAACTCCCACTGTTATTCCTAATGGCGATATATTGTTAAGGAACCATTTCAGAATAAGTACACAGAGCAATGGAGGGGTAAATACCTTAACTAGTTTTTTTATTCCTTCTATTCGATACGGTTTAGGTAATAGATTTGAGCTCAGGTTTAATCCAAGGGTGCAACTATCCCGAATGAAAGGCGGAGATTTCAGGAAAGTAAATTCGGGGTTAGGCCCATTTGGAATGGGAACCAAAATAGCTTTGGTACGAGAAGATGGATGGATTCCTGATATTGGTGTTTTTGGTTTTCTAACTTTCCCAACAGGCTTACCTGCTTTCAACAATTCAAAAATAAATTCGGAATTTAGGTTAAGTATGGGGCATAGTTTGGGAAATCGTGCGGGTGTAACCGTAAATTATGGAGGAACCTGGGATGGTATTTCTCAAGGACCTGAATATTTGTATACATTGTTATTTAACTATAATTTCTCCCCTCTTTTCGGGGCATATATCGAGACCTTTGGTACATTCTCCAAAGAAGAGGAACCATCACATCAATTGCACCTTGGAGCATCCTATGCGGTAGCTCATAACGCAAGATTTGGGATTGGATGGAGAAAAAATTTTTCATCAGGACTACCTAATAATTTAATTGACGCTGTGTTATTTATTACTATTCCCAGATAAGAGA
>NZ_SMMB01001129.1 GCF_009711365.1 Xanthovirga aplysinae
AATAATTTAGTCTTCTCATCTACCTTCTGAAGTAGAATATTGAATACTTATCAATTAAAATTTATTTGAAATTTCTTTCCGCTCCATTTACCCAACATTTAATTCTTTTGTAGAAGAAGAACTTCCTGTTTCTTCGGGGCTGATTTTGGAACCTTCTTCCAATTCCTCAAACATGTATTCATTAATCTTAGTCCTCAACTCTGGTGCAGAAAGGTTATGCATAATATCTCCATTTCTAACGGCAGACATTTGTCCGGTTTCTTCTGAAACAACCAAAACCAGAGTGTCGGTTACTTCTGTCATACCAATGGCAGCACGGTGTCGCAAACCAAATTGTGCGGGAAGATTTTCTTTTTCCGTAACCGGTAAAATACACCGCGCAGCTCTTATGTGATTTCCACTTATGATAACTGCTCCATCATGTAATGGGCTGTATTTATTAAAAATTGAGAGCAAAAGACGTTTTGAAATAACCGCATCAATCATATCACCCGATTCGGCATAAAACTTAAGATCAGAGCTTTTAGAAAGTACAATCAGCGCACCGGTGTTTGTGCCACCCAATGATTTACAAGCTTCTACAATTGGTGTGACATCCAAATCCCTAGCATTTATGTTTCGCTTCCAAAAATGCATAAACATATTTGCTTGATTAAAAACGGTGGTTTTACCGATGAGCAGGAGAAATTTCCGAATTTCTTGTTGGAAAAGGATAATAATGGCAATTACCCCAACACCCATAAATTGTTGGAGGATGAGGGTAAGTAATTCCATTTGGACGGCTTTCACCACCAAAAAAGTTAGGTAAAGAGAAAGAAAGCCTAAAAAAATTCTCACAGCCACACTTCCCTTCATCAAGGTGTACACTTGATAAATCAAAAAACTGACCAATAAGATATCAATGATATCTACCCAGCTTACTTCTAAAAATCCAATGTTGAAACCTAAGATCAATGGACTGTCAATTTAAATAATTTTACGGCTTCTACAGCCTGCTTTACGTCATGTACCCTCAAAATGGCAGCCCCTTTGGAAAGTGCTAATGTATTCAGAACCGTGGTCCCGTTAAGGGATTCTTCCGGACTGATTTCAAGCTCCTTATAAATCATCGACTTCCGTGAAATTCCTACTAAGAGCGGAGCTTCCAATACTTCAAAATAATCTAATTTTTTAAGGATTTCATAATTTTGTGCCAGTGTTTTTGCAAATCCAAAACCTGGATCAATAATTATATCATTTACCCCAAGTTTTCTTAGTTCAAATATTTTCTTCTGAAAATAATCGAGCAGTTCTAACAAAAGGTTATCATAAGAGGTTAAAGACTGCATGGTAGCAGGAGTTCCTCTCATGTGCATCATCACATATGGCACTTTCAACTCAGATACGGTTTGAAACATCTGAGAATCCAGATTCCCACCAGAAATATCGTTAATCATAGAGGCTCCCGCCTCAATTGTCTTTCGGGCTACTGAAGCCCTGAAAGTATCTACAGAAATTTTTGCATCGGGAAAATGTTTCAGTATTACTTCAATTGCCGGAATTACTCTTTTGATTTCCTCTTCAGGACTTATATCCTCAGCATTGGGTCTAGAGGAATATCCTCCTATATCTATTAAAGAAGCTCCTTCGTTTAGGATTCTTTCTGCCTGTGCAAGTATTTCTTTTTCAGTGCAATAACGACTTCTCTCAAAAAATGAATCAGGAGTTACATTTAATATACCCATCACCTGAGGAGTATTCAGGTCAATGATATTTCCCTTTAAGCAAAGTGTATTTTTTCTGGAAAATAGTTTATCTTTCGCTTTCAACTGCAATTTCAATTCTAATATTATTACGGAAATCCGTTAAAGGAAGTATTTGATCAAAGTGATTTTTTTGAGTTACTTCCCAGGTTTTCACTTTTTAAAATTATGGCAAATCAAACTATCAGCGAATATACTCAAGTTATTAGGGCTTGTAAAGAGGTTTTTGAAAAGAAAACAAAAGATTATGGTACAGCATGGCGAATTCTTCGTTTGCCATCTATTACGGACCAGATCTTTATAAAAGCCCAACGTATTCGTTCTATTCAGGAAAAGGGAATGCAATTGGTTGGAGAAGATATTAGCAATGAATTTATTGGTATTATTAACTATTGTGTCATGGCCTTGATGCAAATAAAATTGAAAGATAATACCAGTCTGGAATTGAGCTATGAAGAATTGGAACCTTTATATGACCAAACTACAGGAGAAATCATGGATTTGCTTAAAATGAAAAACCATGACTATGGAGAAGCCTGGAGAGATATGCGTGTAAGTTCAATGACCGATATTATTTTGATGAAACTTTTGCGTGTGAAACAAATTGAAGAAAATAATGGGGAAACATTAATTTCGGAAGGAATTGATGCGAACTATCAGGATATGATTAATTATGCCGTTTTTTGTTTGATTAAATCTGGATTTTTAAAACATGAAAACTCTTAATAACATTATTCGCTACCTGGTTGGAGCACTTTTTATTTTTTCAGGCCTTATCAAGATTAATGACCCGGTAGGTACGGCTATTAAACTGGAAGAGTACTTTGAAGTATTTTCATCCGATTTTAGTTCCCTATTTCACTATCTGATCCCTTATGCGCTGACTTTTTCAGTGATCATTTGTGCTTTGGAGGTTGTTTTAGGGGTTGCTTTACTAATCCGGTACCGCCCTAAGTTTACGGCCTGGATTTTATTGTTTTTAACGGTATTTTTTACCTTTCTTACCTTTTATTCGGCCTATTTCAATAAGGTGACGGACTGTGGTTGTTTTGGAGATGCTATAAAACTTACTCCATGGCAATCATTTTATAAGGATATTATTCTTTTGTTCTTTGTGCTCATTTTGTTTTTTAGTCGAAAGCATTTCGCTAAAAAGGCCATTAGTTTTGGAAAAGAAATTGTGATGGGCATAGCCATTGTGGCTAATGTATTTATTGCGCGTTATGCCATTGCTCATTTACCTTTTATTGATTTTCGTGCTTATAAAATTGGCGCAAATATTCCACAGTCCATGCAGCCCTCCGAAAAATTAGAGTATAAATACATTATGGAAAAGGATGGGGAAAAAGTTGAATTGGATCAATACCCAAAGGATCCTTCCTATAAGTTTAAAAATATGGTGTTGATTAACCCGGAAGCCCAGCCTACAATTACGGACTATAGTGTTTGGAATGATGAAGGGGATTTTACGGAATACACTTTTGAAGGGGCTAAATTGTTGGTAATTGTGCATGATGTGAACAAAACCGATACCAATAATATGGAAAAAATAAAAGAATTGGCTGCCAACTTAAATGGAAGGGTAGAAACCTTGGTACTCACATCTTCAGATGGTGGCTCATTTGAGGCTTTTCGGCATGAACAGCAATTAGCTTTTCCTTATTATTTTGCGGATGCAACTGTGTTGAAAACCATGATCCGGTCAAACCCGGGAATAATCCTGTTAAAGGATGGAACTGTTGAAGGCAAATGGCATTACAATGATGTTCCGGAGGCTGAGGAGGTGGAGGATTTGCTTTACTGATTATTTTTGATCTAGTTTATTCTCTTCCAAAAGTTATATATGAAATTAACCGTTAGAGAAATTGAATATCATGATATCGATCTAATAGTCGATTATTTTCTTAATTCTACTGCGGAGTATTTGCGAGGAATGGGGGCTGATAAGAATAAGCTTCCAACCAAAATGGGGTGGATGGAAATTTTGCGGAGGGAATATAATAAAGAAGAAAAGGATAAAGAACATTATTATATCATCTGGGAAATTGACAGTAAGCCAGTTGGTCATTGCAATATTAATAAAATAACCTTTGGCAAGGAGGCCTTTATGCATTTGCACCTCTGGAAAAGTGATAGGAGGCGAAAAGGAATTGGATTTGAGTTTTTAAAGCAGACTATACCTTTTTATTTTAGGAATTTTAAATTAAAAGCGCTGGTTTGCGAACCTTTTGCTCTAAATCCTGCTCCCAATAAGATCCTACCAAAGTTGGGTTTTGAGTTTGAAAAAACATATGAAACCACTCCGGGATGGATAAATTTTCATCAAAAGGTAAATCGGTATATTTTAACTCTAAAAAGGTTTAAAGCAGGGTTTAATAACCCAAAAAGTGATACAGTTTAACAGAAATTTCGCTTGAGGATTTTCGAAAAATGGATTTACCTGCTAGGATTCAGTTAGATCATTTTTAGGCTCAAAAGCCATTTGGATTTATATACCTGGGATTTTCACTTGATTTATCGTGAAGGGAAGTAAGCCTTCTTTTTAGGGTTGGAAAATCTCGAGTTTTATTAGGGAATTGTTTCAAGTTTTATTTTCGAGTTTCTATCAAAAAGAAAGGTGATAGTTTAAGTAAACCTTTTTTTAAAGGAATTTCTTGGTTGCTCCTTCTTTATTGGGTTTTTATCTGATTGACTGTGGCAAATAAGAAGAATTAGTGTTTTTTAATATTTATTTATGGATTCGATTAATACTGAATTGACCAAAATGCTTGGCATTCGCTATCCTATCATTATGGCTCCAATGTTTTTGGTTTCCAATACTAAAATGATAATTGAAGGGATAAAATCAGGAATAACGGGAGCTATACCTGCCCTGAATTATAGAACTGGCAAGGAACTGAGGGATGCTATTTTGGAAATAAAAGCCGAATGTGATGGCCCTTTTGGGATAAATTTGATTGTAAATAAATCAAATTTAAAACTAAATGATCAATTGGAGGCATGTGTGAGTTTGGGTGTGGATTTTATCATTACTTCCTTGGGCAGCCCAGAAAAGGTTATTCAGGCGTGCAAACCTAAAGGGATAAAGGTATTTTGTGATGTGGTGGATTTAGAATATGCCAAGAAAGTGGAAGCTTTAGGAGCTGATGCTCTGATTGCTGTTAATAAAGAAGCAGGGGGACATGCAGGCCCAACTCCTGCGTCTCAGTTGATCCCAACCTTAAAAAAAGAGTGTGGAATACCAGTGATTTCTGCCGGCGGAGTTGGTAGAGGAGAGCATTTAAAGGAAAAGCTTGCGTTGGGAGCTTGTGGCATTTCTATGGGCAGTCCCTTTATAGCTTCTTCAGAAGCTGGTGTGTCAAAAGAATATAAAGAGGCGGTGGTTAATTATGGGGCCAAGGATATTGTAATGAGTACTAAATTATCCGGAACTCCGTGTTCAGTTATTAATACCCCGTATGTTCAAAAAATTGGGCATAAACAAAATGCCTTAGAAAGTTTCCTTGGGAAAAATAAGAAGTTTAAAAAGTTTGTGAAGATGTTGACTTTTTACAAAGGAATGAAAAGTCTGGAAAAAGCAGCTTTTAGTGCCACCTATAAAACGGTATGGTGCGCCGGACCTTCAATTGAATATGTGAATGAAATTAAGCCCATTAGTGGAATCGTTTCTTCCTTAATTAATCAGTACAAAAGCGCCTAAAGATTTAATTTCATGTTTTGAAATTAAATTTAGCTGTTTCTCTATGTAGTTTTTGTTTTCATTCGGTTTGATTGGAGAAGGTATCTGATATTGTAATTAATTGGTAATTGGGTTGTCTATTAAGTAATTCATTATCCAACTTTTTAGCGTAAAATATAAATTTAAGAAAAAGGTCGTTTAAAACTTAAGCTGTTTGGTAGGCTTTATTCGAGAAAGCTATTTAAGCCGATATTTATGAATTATTTTTTAACAGGTATGCCGGGGTCTGGCAAAAGCACGTTGGGAAGAAGATTAGCGAAACATCTTTCTTTGGATTTTATTGACCTGGATGTTGAAATCGTAAAAAGGGAAGGTCAAAGTATCAATCAAATCTTTGCAGAAGAGGGAGAAGCGTATTTTAGGGAACAGGAGAAAGAAGCTCTTTTTAAAGTATGTAGAAATCCTAATGAATTTGTGCTTTCCACAGGAGGAGGAGCTCCCTGTTTTTTTGAGAATATGGATTTTATTAAAGGGCAAGGCTTAACCTTGTTTTTAAATGTTTCCCCAGAAGAGTTATGTCGTAGAATGTGGTCAAAAGGACAATCTAATAGACCTTTGTTGAAAGGTTTAACGAAGGAGAAGCTTACCTCAAATCTCCGGGAGAAATTAGAAGACCGCTTACCTTTTTACACCAAAGCCCATCTTGAGATAAAAGGGGACTCAATTTCTTTGGAAGAAATTTTAGAAAGAATAAAAAGGTAGCCAAATTTAAATTAGGGAAATAATTCCCTAAACATATTTAATTATCCTACTCAATAAAAAAATAAATATCAGCAATCTTTAAAATTTTTTATTTACCTCCAATGCCAAGGGAGACGAAAGAAACCTAAAATATAATTGAGTCCTAATAGAGTTCTTCTTTTGAGGGCTTTTATCTTATTTCCTTCATACTGGTATTCAAAGCTACTTTCTCCGCTTTTGATATCGTAGGGTTTTTCTCTTTTATTTTTTTCAATTACCAGTATGCTATCATAATAATGCAAGGAGTTCACTGATTTTGTAAATCCATTTACTTTTAATGAATTCTGGGTGGAATGGTAGGCGTTAATATGATCAATAAAGTTTTTACTGTATTCAATGAAGGTTCCTATTCTTTTATGACCTCCTCCAAAAGAATGCCAATAGGAGGTGTGTAAATCTTCACATAGATAAACCCCATCATCCTTGATGTGATCAAATAATTCTTGAAAGGACACGATTTGCTGTTTCATGGTGTGTCCCCCGTCATCAATAAGGATATCTATTTTTGGAATTTGACTTTTTATTTCTCTTAAAAAACGGCGGTCGGACTGTGAACCAATCAGAATTTCTATGTTTTCCTCTTCAAATTTTTTGCATCGTGGTTCAATATCAATGCCATAAATTTTTGTCCCTTCACCAAAATAATGTTTCCACATTTGCAGACTACCTCCTTGAGAAACACCAATTTCTAAAATCACCGGGTTTTTTTTACGGAATTTTTTGAAATGCCTGTCGTAAATGTCAAAATAATGGTTCCATTTATGAATAAGGCGCTTTTCGTTTTTTTGGAAGTACTGTTCTAAATCGTTCATGCAAATGATTTTTTGAATCGCCCATTTACCAGGATTTAGGTTTGGGGTAATGGAACTTTGTTGGTTTACTTACTTATAAATAGACCAAAAATAGTTTTGAAATGTTTTGGGCTTGATTTGCCTGCTCTAAGGTAGATGAGCAACATCTTTAAAAAGAAATTGTTTGAAGGTGCAGGATTTTATTTTAGCCATTTTCCCTTTAAAAACCTATTAAAAACCAATTCAAATAGTACTAGTTGCGGTAGAATCTACGTTTTACTCTTGGATTTTTTTTTCGTTAAAAATTCCTCTATTAAAGAAAGAAAATAGCCAATGGTTAATTATTAGGTGTTATTTGGTCTGATTTCTAATCATTTAGAGGAATAGATTGGTTAAATCTATTTTTTGAGAGGGTTGTTTAATTTTTTCATTTTTTGGGGATAAAAACCTTGCCTCTTCCTTTACTGAATGCAGGACTAAGAGATAGGTTGGTTTCTTTTAAGATCAAGGTTTGGGTTAGTTCAGGATGATATCCTCCCTTCCTTTTTGCTCTTGACATTATTTGATATGAGAAAAAGCAATGATTTTCTGTTGGGTCAACAGGATGTTGGTAAATCACTGTTTAGCCTGGCTTTTCCATCCTTTTTAAGTATGTTAATTTCCACGCTTTATAATGTAGTGGATACTATTTTTGTTGGTCATTCCGTTGGACCTCTTGGTATTGCTGGAGTGGCTGTAGCCCTGCCTGTTACCACCATTATTACTGCTCTTCATGTTTCCGTATCAAATGGTAGCTCTTCTATAATTTCCCGTTGTTTGGGCGCCCAACAAATCGAAAAAGCAAGAGAGGCCTTTGGGAATTTATTGGTAATGTTATTTATAATAGCTCTAGTTACAGTTAGCACGGGATTTTTGTGGGATAAGAGCATTATAACTCTTTTTGGGGCCGCAGGAGAAGTGAAATCCTATGCAATGGAATACTACCATATCGTTCTGGTTGGAACCCCTTTTCTGGGTTTTGCCATGATGGGAAGTACTGCTTCAAGGGGGGAGGGAAATCCCAGGATTGGGTTGTTCGCCATGATTGTCTCCACTGTTTTAAATACGGTTTTAGATGCGATATTCATTCTAGGAATGAATATGGGATTGCAAGGGGCGGCTTTGGCCACGGTGATCTCTCAAATAGTCTTTGCTCTTCAGTTAGCTTTTTATTTTGGAGGGAAAAAAAGTTTGTTTTCCCTGCTTTTCAATTATTGGAAATTAAAAGCTTCTCTGGTAAGGGAGTCGGTAACCCTTGGTAGTGCAACTTTTGCCCGACAAGGGGCTACCAATATTATTGTGGGAGTGGTAAATAATAGTTTATTGATATACGGTGGGGTTCAGTCTGTTGCTATTTACGGTATTATTTACCGGATTGTGATGGTGAGCCGAGCACCCGCTTTTGGCCTTGTACAAGGTTTGCTGCCCTTGGCAGGTTATAGTTATGGGGCCAAAAACTATGAGCGTCTAAGAGAAGTGTGGCGAACTGCTGCATTTTCTACTATTGTGATTGGAATAATGTGTGTTTTAGGGGTTGAGCTTTTTGCAGAAGATTTTGTCCGAATGTTTACCTCTGATGCTGCTTTAATTGAAAAAAGTAGTTTATCCTTACGGGTAATGACGCTTTCTTTGCCATTTATGGCTTTTCAAATGTTGGGCACTGGATATTTTCAGGCAGTGGGTCTTTTTACACCTGCATTAGTTTTATCCCTTGCTCGCCAGGTTATTTTAATTATTTCTTTACAAATTTTGCCAAAATATTTTGGTATTGAGGGCATATTCGGCTCTTTTCCTGTTTCTGACTTCTTAGCAATGAGTGTTACTTTATCCCTTCTTTTTCCTTTT
>NZ_SMMB01000839.1 GCF_009711365.1 Xanthovirga aplysinae
AGAAGCATTAAAGAATATAGCACCAATTACAATGGGAATCTGAAACAAGATGGCAGGCCGGGTTATCAATCCAATAGCTATTAAAACTCCTGCCATTAAATGAACAGAGGCTACATAATGGGCTATCATAAAGGCTCCAAACTCCAGGCTACTATTTTGAAGAATATCCAAAATGTAAGATGTGTCCCTTATAAAAAGTACTCCTTTATAAAAAATGAAGATTCCTAGAAGCATTCTTCCAATGCTAATGAGTTTGGTATGGTGAGAATCACCATAGTGCTCCACCCGATGCATAGTATTCATGATATCAAAATCCATGAGTCCTCCTTTTTTTATTGAGAAAACAATGGAAACACTTTAAACATTCTCCTTTTTAATAAGGAAAACAAAAAGGCCATTCAAAAAAGTATACGAAGGTCAAAGCCGAGAGGATACCTAACAACAGCCTTAAAACATTTAATATCAAGAACATAAAGTAATAAAGCACTTTTACAAGGATAATCTGGAATAAGAAATTTTAACCCTGGAGCGTTCTGTTATCGACATGATAACTCCAAGCTAAAATCTCCAATTCCAGACCATCTATAAATTTTACTGCCGAAGTTTATTCATCTCCTCCTCAAAGGTTTTTTTGAACTTCTCATAATCGTAGTCAATTTTCAGACGCTCATCAGAAGAAAGGCGTTGACTTATTTCTGTAGCTAATTCTTCGGCCGAAAGCTCTATAGCCAGGTAAGTTTTGAATTTCCCTTCAGCCGTTTTTGTATGTTTCTCACAAATCGTTCGTATTCCCGAAAGTCGTTGGTCAATAACTTGTCGAGAAAGAGTTTCAAATCGTTCAGACACTTCTTCTTGGTTATTCAATTCCCTGGAATTCACATAATTATCTACCACAGCTTTTACAGTAAGATTAATTGCACCTGCTAATTCGGTTTGAGCATTACTGTAAGCCCTCTTTTTTGCAGTCATCTGGTCCAGGCTTTCCCCAATGGCATTAGCTCTGAAATGTTTCTTGTCTGTCGTGAAGTCTTTTCCAGTACAGTAAAGCGTGAGCTCGACCTCCCCCTTAGGAGCTTTTTTGCTACTTTTACAAGCGTTAATCATCACCACCACAGTAAATAAGCAAACTGCTGAAATAAGTCTAAAGATTAAGGTTTTCATAGGCGAATTAGTTTATTAATTAATAGATTCAAGAATTATTTAGGAAGGAACATGCCTGATTCCTAAGGATTCAATTTTCTTAACAAGGATGGAATTAATTCCTTTTTTAGTACATCTGTTGACTTACGATAAGCTACCATACCCGCTTCATCATAGGATAAATGAACCCCTTTGATATCGCGTAGAGATTTATTATAAATAGTTAAACCTTCCTTAAGTTCTACCAATTTCAGGTCTATATCTAAATAAGAAGTCTGAAAGTCAGCCTTATTACCAGCTTTTCTGGTATTTGCTTCGATCTTTAGCAACAAATCGGCACTATTTCTTTTATCGGTAAACACAAAACCTTTTGCACTTAAGGCATTTTTTATGGCCAAAGTTACAGGTTTCACCTCCATAGATTTTCCAAGATTGGTTTCCTTTGCCTCAAGAAATATGTTAGGGGAAGTCAATTCAAAGTGAATTTCACTTTGAACGGTAGGAAAAAACTCCAATAGTCTTTCAGTAAAAGGAGATAATTTCTCCCCCTGGGCAAAGGCCATTGAATTCATTTCTATGCTGACTGTATTTCTATACTGTTCGGAATCAAAAGAATAAATGGATAGCAAAGCTTTTCCTTGTGGATTAGTTTGCAAATCTTTTGACAATTGGCCCTTCCCATTCTTAAAGGATAAAATTAAAGGCAAACGGCCAAAAGGGAGGATCTCCTGGGTTTCAGGATTTTTATAAAGAACAGAAAAAGAAGCAACAACTTCCTTAAAAGTTCCTTTCTTCAATTTAAAAGAACTCTTTTCAGGATAAATTCCAGTATGGGCTAGAATATGATGCAAGCGATTAAAACACTCATTAATCAATAGAATTGGTTTGCCCTCAAAATCTATTGTAACTGCTTCCCCATAATATTCCTCCAGCGTCTGTATTGATTTTAGATAATAAGAGAAAGCCTGGTGAATTTCACCTTTATGATAGAAATCTTCTGCCTCCTTGTAAAAATCTAAAGCAATGCTTTCTGCCTGTTTTCTTTTTAAGGCCGCTCGTTCAGTGTACTTTTGTTTCGACAAGCGAAAATAGACCCAATATTCCTCCTCATTTTCCCATTGGCCTATTAATTCGTAATCCTCCAATTCTTCAATAGTGGAAGTCTGTATATTAGAAAGATATTCATCCTTAAAATTATTCCCTCTATCCAATTGATAAAAGACCGATTCTGAGGATATTTTTACCTTTATCTGAGAAACCAAATCATGAAGGGCGTGCTTCCTTGCAATATCTGCAAAATTAGTAGGGTATTTTTTCTTCATACTGGCCCCAATTCCAACATAATATCTAATATCAATGGGCCTTTTCACCAACCATTCCGGTCTTTTTTCTTCTTCTGCTATAGGCTTTTCCTGTATTTGAACTGACTGCTGACTTTTGCAAGAGTCTAAACCAATCAATAAACATAACAGGAAAACCCAACCTACTTTTTTTATATTTTCTTTCATTAAGATTATAGCTTATGCAAATAGAATTAAAGATTAGAAATGAAGAAGTAGGAATCACAAGGGCCAAAAAGAATGAAAAACAAATCTAAAGGGGCTTTGTAATTCAAACTTGCCAAGTCATTCCACAACATTCATAATTATTAATTCATTAGAAAAACATTGTTTTAATAGGTCCAAAGGACTCCCATGACCCTTTTTCATCTCTATTGATGAAACTTTGGTGCTTCATGAAAGTTCTTATTTATTAACCTACTGGTCTCTCCTTTTTTCATAATCCGAAATTCCTTTGACCACCTCTTGTGCAACCTTTCCAAAAGCCCGCTGCGACATGGACTCCAAACTTTCCAGCTCATGACGGCTCTGGAATAATCTATGTAAATTTCTCCTTCTACTATACCCAAACAAACCTCCTTCCTCTATAGGATAAAGATTCTTATAGTTTCCTTTATATCTCGCATAATGCACTTTATCCTCGAGACGTTTTTCAATTAAATCTGAATGAAGGATCTCCCCAGTTTCTGAAGAAATCAGATTATATTGAAAAGTTAACAATACAGAATTTGATTTTTTATACTCAAAATACTTTGCAGGTCGAAATCGAGTCTCAGCATGATAAGAATCCGTTGAATCAACATAAATCTTTACTTTATAACCCTCTTTCACTTTTTTTGAAATTCGCTCTGTTTCTCCTTTCTTGGCTTTATAAGCGACCAGTTTACCTGTCAATACGGCTTTTACTCCTAATAAAGCCCCAGCTTCTGCGGCTGTATTATCGTCTATCACCCCACTTAAACCTAGTTTTTGTTCTTCCAACAGCTTATCTGTATTCTCCCTATCCACCAGTTTTACAAAAGGATTTCCTGAATTCACCATACCATCCATAAAATAGGCAGCAATTTTTTCCTCGACATTCCTATGGGGTGTTAAATTTTGGAAAGGTAGAAGTGCCAGGGTGAAACGCCCCTTAATAATGGCTTGCTCCTGAAAGTCTGTGGCATCTTTGTAGGAAGCATCTTGAGTGGTTACTTTGGTAAAATAATCATAAGCCTTTCTATAGGATTCAGCTTCGAAAGCCTGAAGCCCCTTTAGATAGATCGGCTCGAGAACAGAAACTTTTCTTCTCTCACTTACATCCTTATAATTAGGTGATAGCCTGATTATTTCATCATACTTTTTTTGAGCTTCGCTATATTCCTCTTCTTCTAAATGTTGATTTGCGGTTTGATATAAACTAGTCAAATAGACCTTTTTATTTTCTTCAAAATAATCATCATAGTATACTGGGTATGTCAATTTCACACTTACCCTGGACAGCTTTTTGAAATAATTTTTAGCATCTAAAAAACTGTAAACAGAAGCCTTATGGTCATTTATTGCATGAAATTTGTAAAACTTTTCTAACAAATCATCCAATACCATTTGTCCATTTCTCTTTAGCCCTAGTCTAGCGTCAATATTTTTGTCATTCCGCAAAAGCGCATCATAATAATAGGCAGCAGCCATTTCATATTCTCCTGCCGAGGCCAACTTAGATGCTTTTTTTGCCATTCGCCTGGATCCGGAACATGCAGATAAAAGAAAAAGCAAACAGGTAATAGTTAATAAAAGAAATGAATTCCCCTTGATTCTCCCCATTGAATTATCTCGAATTGAAGCTTTACTTCTAGTTAAAAATTCCCCAACAAGCTTTAAACCTGTTTTATACCCTGTATTATTAAAATGAAGAATGTCAGGAATTTGTTAATAAATACATCAAAATTCTCCAAAATTCGGTTTTTATTAATACATTAAATACAATTCCACTTCAACAACACCCAAAAATCATTCCATTAATAAAGAGTCAAATTAAAAAAGTAAAAAGAAAATGGTATTTATTTATTAATAAAGATAATACCTAAAATGAAATAAAAAAATCCACAAAGAAACAC
>NZ_SMMB01001174.1 GCF_009711365.1 Xanthovirga aplysinae
GGGAAGGCTATTCTCAACAGTTGACAAAGAATCTGGAAAAGGAATTAAAGGGCAAGAAGGTCCTCACGAAAATGAAAGATAAACTTATTAAGAATGCTACCATTCTTACAATGAACTCAGAAAGTGAAATCATTGAGAAGGGTTATATAATTATAAAGGACAATAAAATAACAGAAATCGGGGAGGGTGAACCTCCCAAATTTTCAGGGCTCACCATTGACGCCAAGGGTCAGTTTTTGATGCCTGGATTTGTTAATACCCACTCCCATATCCCAATGACTATATTTAGGGGAATAGCCGATGATCTGCCTTTAGAAGAATGGTTAAATAATTACATTTGGCCTGTTGAAAATAAATTTTTGACGGAAGAAACTGTGGCTCTTGGAACTCGTCTAGGCCTTGTTGAGATGATTCGATCAGGAACCACCTGCTTTAATGATATGTATTTCTATACCGAATCCATTGCACAAGAGGTTGAAAGTGCCGGAATGAGAGCAGTTATTGGAGAAGGGCTTTTGGAATTTCCTACAGCTAGTTACCAAACTATTGAGGAGGCTTTTGCTATCACAAAGGAGTTTATTGAAAAGTGGAATGGACATGAAATAATTCATCCGGCAGTTTCCCCACATGCTATCTACACCAGTAGCCCTGAAACTCTTAAAAAAGCCTATAACATAGCGGAAAGCTATGATGTGCCTTATCATATTCATATATCAGAGTCTCGCAATGAAGTAGAGCAGGCCAAAAAAGAAAAAGGGGAAAGCCCGGTGCAGTACCTTGATCGATTGGGTGTATTAAGTGAACGAACTATTGGTGCACATTGTGTTTGGTTGGATGAGGACGATATGGTAACTTTTCAGAAAAGAGGAGTTAATGTTTCTCATAATATTTCAAGCAACTTAAAGTTAGCCAGCGGAATCGCCCCTATACCACAATATTTGGATAAAAATATCAATGTGGCCATTGGTACAGATGGTGCTGCCAGTAATAACAATCTGGATATGTTGGAGGAAACTCATTTGGCGGCCCTGGTGCATAAAGGAAATAGTTTGGACCCCGAGGTGGTCGATGCCTTAACTGCTATGAAGATGGCTACTATTAATGGAGCAAAGGCTTTGGGGCTTGAGAAAATAACGGGTTCGCTGGAAGTTGGAAAAAGGGCCGATATGATTCTTATCGAAACAAACCACTCCTATATGGTTCCTAATTACAATCCTTATTCTACATTAATATATTCAGCCAATTCCGGTGCAGTTAGCACTGTTATGGTGGATGGAAAACTTTTAATGCATGATAAAAAGTTAATGACATTAAATGAAGAGGCTATTTTTGAGGAAGTCAATCATTTAAAACAAGCAATTCAAAATAGCCTTAAGAAGAGTGAATAATTAATAGTTAAGAGTTAATAGTAATTAAGGATTTCCCTGTTACTATTAACTCTTAACTTTTTAAAGTAGTTCTCTGAAAATCTCTTCTAACTTTCCAAATGCCTTGATTTTAATGTTGAATTTGGAATAGTCAAGTCCTTTTTTGTTGTATCGGGAGATGTAAATTTCCCTGAAGCCCAATTTTTCAGCTTCAGATATCCGTTTTTCAATATGATTCACTGCACGGATTTCCCCTCCCAACCCAACTTCTGCAGCAAAACAAACATCATCGGCAATTGGTCGGTCCTCAAATGATGAAACAATGGAAGCACAAACCGCCAAATCAATGGCGGGGTCTTCTACTTTTAACCCTCCTGCTACATTTAGGAAAACATCTTGAATGCCCAGCCGAAAACCCCCTCTTTTCTCTAGGACAGCCAGTAACATGTTTAATCGCTTGGCATCAAAGCCTGTGGAGCTCCTTTGTGGAGTGCCATAAGTAGCTATACTTACCAGGGATTGAATTTCTACTAAAAGTGGGCGATTTCCTTCCAGTGTAGCCCCAATGGTAATTCCGTTTAGCTCACTGTCACGTTGTGAGATCAATATTTCAGATGGGTTGGACACCTGTCGTAAGCCATTGTTGAGCATTTCATAAATACCTAGTTCGGAAGTGGAGCCAAATCGGTTTTTGGTAGTCCGTAAAATCCGGTAGGCCATATGGCGGTCACCTTCAAATTGCAAAACCGTATCCACCATGTGTTCAAGCACTTTTGGCCCAGCAATGGAACCATCTTTAGTAATATGTCCAATTAGAAATACTGGTGTGGCTGATTCTTTGGCAAACTTCATCAATTCGGCTGTGCATTCCCGCACTTGAGAAACACTACCAGCAGCAGATTCCACATAGGGGGTATTCAAAGTCTGAATAGAATCAATGATCAATACCTCAGGTTTAAGTAATTCTATCTGTTTGAAAATATTTTGAGTGGAAGTTTCGGTAAGGATAAAGCAATTTTCTGATCTCACATTCATTCGCTCAGCCCGCATTTTGATTTGATGCTCACTTTCCTCTCCCGAAACGTATAGCACCTTTAACGCATTTAGGCTAAGAGCAATCTGCAGCATTAAGGTGGACTTTCCAATACCAGGCTCTCCACCAATTAGCACTAAGGAACCTGGGACGATCCCCCCTCCTAGTACCCTACTTAATTCTCCATCACTAAAATCAATCCGCTTTTGTTCTTGATAATTGATTTCCTCTAATGTCCTGGGGCGACTATGAGAATTTTCTCCCCTAGAACTTTCTGTTTTCCAGGCTACCTTCCCTTTTTCTTCCTTTTGAATAACTTCCTCCACATAGGTGTTCCATTCTCCACAGGAAGGACACTTCCCCACCCATTTTGGGGATTCTACTCCACAGTTTTGACAAAAAAAGGCGGTTTTAACTTTAGTTTTAGCCAAAAGATTAGTTCTTGAAAAGTGAAAATTGATTAGAAAATATTCAGCTTTCTAGTTGAAAGTTGTTTCCATCATTCAAAAATATATTGTATAGCTTGAATGGCCTGAGCTGGCGTTTCAACTACCACCTGGGCACGATTGGAGATTTCTTTAAGGGCATGATGGTTGGCCTTGTCACGAACCAATATGAGTGGCTTACCTAAAGCAATGGCAATTCCACAATCCATAGCAGTATTCCATTGCCGGTATTTGTCTCCAAATAAGGCTACCACAACATCGGATTTTTCTAGATGTATTCTGGTTCGAAGATTATTCATTTGAGAGGCCATCTCATCTTTAAAATTGGGACTGGGTTGTTCCCCTAAGATCGTCTCGCCGATAGCATCTGAACGATCATGTTCTTCCATTGGAGCCTCAAAACGGATTGGAAGATTCAGTTCTTTGGCTTTTTGTCTAAATTCATCACGCCAGTTATCATGAATTTGACCGGCTAGGTAAACAGTGAGTTGCATAATATTTTAGTTATAAAGGAAGAGGCCTTCATTGTTAATAAAAAATTAATCTATTAATCCAGCAAGGCCATGATGTCATCATTGGTCAGGTTTTTTACGAAGCTTTCTTCCGTGGTTATTAATTCGTTGGCCAATTTTAACTTTGAACGTTGCAAGGCAAGGATCTTCTCTTCAACAGAATCTTTTGTGATAAATTTGTAGGTAAAAACTTTGTTCTGTTGACCAATTCTATGGGCACGATCTACCGCTTGAGCTTCAATGGCGGGATTCCACCAAGGGTCAAGAATAAATACATAGTCAGCTTTAGTTAGGTTTAGTCCCAGCCCACCAGCTTTTAATGATATTAAAAAGATTTTTAAGTTCTCATCATTTTGGAATCGCTCAACTTGCCCTTTGCGGTTTTTTGTAGCTCCATCCAAATAGGCATAATCCACTCCTTCCTCTTGAAGGAAATTTTTTACTATAGTGAGGTGCTTTACAAACTGGCTAAATATCAACACTTTATGTCCTTCTTTTATGGCATGTCGAAGCATACGGGTCATATTATCCAGTTTTCCCGAATCTTTTTGATAATCCTCTTCTACCATTAAGGGGTGATTAGCAATTTGTCTTAAACGTGTAAGTCCTTGGAGTAGAAGTAGTTGTGAATTATTTCTTCCTTTAGCCTCAATAGACTCCAGAATTTTATCCCTGTAAAATGACCTTGCTTCTTCGTATTTTTCTTCTTGTGCCTCGGTCATAGTACAATACTGAATATTTTCTACCTTTTCTGGTAATTCAGTAGCTACCTGTGACTTATGTCTACGAAGAATAAATGGTTTAATAATGGAATATAACTTATTGGTTTTTTGCTCATCATGTTTTTTCTCAATAGGCAGCAGGAATTCATTTCGGAAAAACGGCTGAGAGCCTAGCAAACCAGGGTTAATAAAGGTCATTTGAGACCATAAATCCAGGGTAGAATTTTCCAATGGGGTACCTGTTAAGATTAGGCGATTCTTGGAGTTTAATTCTTTTACCGCTTTGGCAATGTTTGAACCAGGATTTTTTATGGCCTGAGATTCATCCAAAATAATATAGTTGAATGCATAAGATTTAAGAATATCCTTATCCAAACGTGTAATTCCATAGGAGGTAAGAACCAGGTCATAGTTTTTAAACTGTTCAGGATCTTTTTGCCGCATTGTTCCGGTATAAACCAAAACTTTTAGTTCCGGGGTAAATTTACTGGCTTCCATCTCCCAATTGTAAATCAAAGAGGTCGGCATTACAAGCAAAGAAGCGGCCATATTTCCTTTTTGCTTTTCTGCTTGAAGCATAGCTAAGGTTTGAACGGTCTTTCCAAGACCCATATCGTCGGCCAGACATCCTCCAAATTTATATTGATTTAAAAACCGTAACCAATTGTATCCTGCTTTTTGATAGGGTCTTAATTCTCCCTTAAAGCCTTCAGGCAATAGGTATTCATCGATTTCCTCAAAACCTCTTAGCTTTTGAAGCTTTCGGTTCATGGTCACTCTGGCTAATTCACCATTTTCCAGTTCCTGAATTAATGAAAGGTGGTGTTTCCGAAGTGATAATTCTCCATTGGCGTTATCATTTTTCTCCTCCATAAAAGCGAAGAGTTCTGAGTATTCCTTAAACCACACTTCAGGAATTACAGCTATTTCTCCGTTGGGAAGAATAATCTCATGCTGTTTGGCAAGAATTTTTTCTCTTAATTCTAAAAATGGAATCTCATAATTCCCAAAACGCACCACGGCATGAATATCAAACCAATCAATATTTTCCCTTACTTCAATATTAATTGAGGACTGTCCCAGAAAATATCTTTTCTCTCCTTTATTTATTTGTTGAATTCGGATACCTTCCTTTTCTATAAATTCTTTTTGTGTGGCTAACCAGGAAAAAGCTTGCGATTTGGATAAAGTTAACCTTGATGTGTGGAAGTGTAGCCCGGTATTTTGAAGTTTATCGATCAGTTCTTTTTCAAAATCAACATCTCTACGAATTTTGTGGAAAATGTATTCCTCTCCGATTTTTTCCACATAAACATTGGTAGAAGCAGACTGATTAGCATCAAAGCGGTAATCTCCGTACAAAAATGATAATTCAAATAAGATTTTATTTTCTTCCACCACCTGTTCTTTCACCTGACTATCAAATAATTGTGGGGAAGAGGAAGCCACCAATTCAGAAAAAGTTACTTGAGGAACTGCCTGATAGGATTCAGAATGAATAGTAAATCCTTTGGCATAAACATCAAATGACGCAACTAATGGCGCAACAAATTTTTTAAAATAGGTTTCTTCTACTTTTTTAGGAATAACAATAAATTTCTTAAACAGAAATGGTTTTAGTTTGAGCCCGTCCACATTTTTTTTGAAGTGGTATAATTTGCCATTTAATACCATCCAGGCAGGCTTATTACAAACTAAAAATGCATCCTGATATTGAAAGTTGAGCTTCTCACCGGCATACTTTATTGTGGGGAAATAATGTGTATTGTCTTCATTACGCCTAAAATGAAACAAAACGGAGGCTTTCTCTGACATTACCTCAATAGGTTTTCCAACAGGTTCTCCATCATTACTCATTTCAAAGAGCAATTTTCCGTGGAGACGTTCAAGAATCCTTGCACGAAGGGTTTCCAAATAATCCTGGATTTTTTCCTGTAGGGGTAAATTTCCTTTTTCCTTATCGTATACCTTAAAGAAAAAATCTTCGGCTTTAATTTTCTTTTTATAAAATAGCTTGATAACGGACTCCTGTTGCATGGAATCCATTAGTTCAATTAATTCAAAATCCGCATGGTCAAGTCCTTTAGCAAACTCTTCAGCATTTTTGGAAGAAATATTTTGGTGTGCAAATGAAAGCCTTCCTTTTTCATCCAACTGCACAACAAACGACTCAAACAAGTAGCCCAAATACTCGTGCTGGAAAAGAGAATAAATAATTTGGAAGGGTTGAGTAGTTGAAACCTTCATAATAAAAAAACAAATTCACTACAGCCTGAATTAAAGGGATTAAACTTTAGCTTCAGACGACAAAATAACTGATTGCCAAGCCTTAATATTAACACTTTTCTGGAAGAAGGCCCACATTTTAGTTAATTAAAAACACGCGAATGTAATAATAAATCATAAAACGGTTAAATGGCGCTTGGATTTCCTTTGGTCTTAAAAAAATTATAATATGTTTTTCAAAAAGAAGTAAGGACCTTAACAAATTAAAGGATGGTAATTAAGATTTGCAAAAGACAAATGTCAAAATGTGAAAACTATGGTCTTTTGAGGTGGGTAATTAAATAAAAAGTGCCCTGACTTTATAAATTGAAAATCAATTTATAAGTAAGTGTTTATTTCTGTTTTAGTTGCAATGTGGGCAGGTCGGTAGGAGGCCAAAAAAGTTATGACAATAATACTAATAGAGGTATAAAGAAAGTCCAAGGCCTGCATTTTTACAGGATATGCATCAACTACTCCTGTTTGCATACCCATGGAGATTAAACCGAAAGTTTGTTGTAACCAGCAAACCAGTAGCCCTAAAATTAGCCCTAAAAAGGCCCCTGTGAAGGAAATTAGTGCCCCTTCGAACAGAAAAATACGACGAATGGTCTTGTGGTCAGCTCCCATGGAATAAAGAACAGATATATCTTTCTTCTTCTCTATGGCTAGCATACTTAAGGAAAAAAACGTATTAAAGGATACAATCCCCAGAATAAAAGAAAGTATAATAAATACAAATAGCTTTTCGATCTTTATGGCCCTTAGAATACTGGCGTGTTGTTCATCTCGGGTTTGAACTTTAAAATTAGATCCTAAAAGTGTAGACAGAAGGTCTTTTACCTCTAAAATATTGGCCTCATTTTTTACTTTGATCTCTAAAGAGGTCCTTTTATTTCCTGTTTCACAAAGTTCTTGGGCAAAGTCAAGGGGAACAAACATAAAGTCGTCATATGCCCTTTCAATATTAAATACTCCTGAGGGTTTTATTAATTTACGGTTGGTGAGTTTTGAAGGGTCAGTAGTGCCTCTGATTTTTCCTTTCTTCGGGTAATAGACTTGTAGCGTATAAAAATCACTTCCCATAGCCACCCCTAAAGTATAGCGGATACCGATACCAATTACTGCATAATTTATATCCTTTTCTTCAAGCTTAAATTCGCCATTAATAATAGCTTTATCGATATGCTGTTGTTGGGTATAGTTGGGGCTAACACCTTTCAGTTTGACAACCTGCTGAGCGTCTTTGTATCGAACAAGGGCATTATCTTCTATCACCTCGGTAACTACCTCTACCCCTTCTGTATTTTTTATCTGCTCCAAAAAGGGTTCGTTCACCTCAAAAAATTTCCCTTTTACAGCTTCTACTTTTAAATCCGGATCAAAGGTTCCGTAAAAAGAACGGATCATTTCTTCCAAACCATTGAAAACCGATAGAACAATTACAAGGGCCATGGTTCCAACAGCTACACCTACCATTGAAATATTGGAAATGATGCTGATGAAGTTCCTTTTTTTCTTGGACCGGAAGTATCGACGCGCTATAAAAAGTGAAAGATTCAATTAATTAATAAGCTAAGAGTTAAGGTTTGTCAATGAGGAATTAAGAATCAATGAAGTGCATATTGTATTCCATTCTAACTCTTAATTCCTAATTCGAATTAATTATCAGTCTTCCACATCATCTTCTAAATTGTAGGCATCCATACCTTTTTCCTGCCCCTCCTCTGGAATATCCAAATTAGAAAGAATCTCTTCTATTCTTTGGGCATTTTTCCCACCTTCATCAATTTTAAAAACTAATTCAGGAACAATTCTTACCTGTTTTCCAATGCGTAACCCCAATTGCTTTCGAATTTCTTTTTTATGCGCATTGACCTTTTCCAGCATTTCCTTGGTATTTCCAGCAAGCATAAAACTTAACCAAACCCTGGCCACCGAAAGATCTGGGCTTATTTTGACTTCGGATACGGTAATAAATGTACTCCCAAATAAATGTCTTGTATCTTTTTGAAAGATATCTCCCATTTCACGCAAAATCAAACGAGAGAATTTTTGTTGTCTTTTTGTTTCCATAAGCGAAATGCAAATTTTGCATTTATTTTGTATTTTTCCTTACTATTGGCTTAAATTCGTGACTTTCAATAGCATTTTGTTAAACTTTTTCGTCTGAAACCAAACCTCGGTTGTTTTGCTTAGTTTTTTTCGAATCAATGATCCCTTCCGCTTAATTTTTATTTTTGGCCTTTTGTTGGTTTTTCGTTTACCGGCAATTGTCCATGGCCTTCCACTAAGTTTACTGGAGTTAAACTGGATGCTGGTGGGAGAAAAAATGGCTGAAGGAAAAGCTCTTTATTCTGAAATAAGAGATACAATTGCCCCTCTTTCTGCATTTGTTTATGGTTTAATGGATTCTTTATTTGGTCGATCTCAACCGGCATACCAGTTAGTAAGTTTCATTTTGGTGTTTTTCCAATGCATCTTATTTAATAATATTCTCATTGAAAGTAAAACCTTTAGTCAAAACACCTATGTGCCTGCGTTAATATACGCAGTGCTCATGTCCTGGTTTTTTGACTTCTACACCCTGTCGCCTCAATTAATGAGTATGACTTTTGTGCTTTTAACAATAGGAAATATCCTTCAACCCATTGATCGACAGATAAAAGATGGTAAAATATTGCGAACAGGCTTTTCATTAGGTTTGGCTGGCCTTTTTTATTTGCCGTCCCTCTTTTTTGCATTGGCAGTAATTCTTGGTTTTTGGTTGTTTACCGGAGTAAAGGGCAGACAACAACTCCTGTTTTTTTACGGGTTGCTGCTTCCTGTTGCAGTTTGTGTGGGCTATTACTACTGGCAAGGAAGCATGGAGGATTTAGGAGTTAGCCAGATTTATGCTCTTTTTCAGTTTGGGACTAAGAATTATCTCAACTTAAATGGGTTCATGTTTATTTCCATCGTCCCTTTGTTGTTTGTTTTACTCTCTATTTTTAAGGCAAATGAAGGGGAAAGAGCGACCAATAATCAGTCTCGTTATCAACAATTAATGTTTCTCTTGTTGATTTGTGGGTTACTAGCTGCTTTTATCGTAAAAGAAAAGAGCCCGGTAATCCTCATTTTGCTTGTGCCTTCAATTACTTATTTTTTGAGTCGTTATTTTTTAGCGATCCAAAAAAGATGGATGGGGGAAGCTTTGTTTTTGATGTTTACATTGGGAGTTTTATTGATCAATTACGGAAGCTTGTTTCAATTGGCTTTCCCGGGAAAGTATGTGAAAATGGAAAATCTGGTTGTACAACCTACTCCCTGGGATGATTTGGTGAAAGGAAAAAAAGTTTTGATGATGGGCGATAAACTGGATGTGTATAAAGATGCTAGTTTAGCCACCCCTTATCTTAATTGGCCGTTGGCAGCTTTACAATTTGATCATCCGGACTACTACGATAATCTCACTTCTATTTACAATAGCCTTCAGCAAGATACACCGGAGGTTTTGATTGATCCTGAAAACCGATATCAGGATTTATTGGAACGAATGCCTGGTATTCTAAAAAATTACCGGTATGAACAGTTTAATGAAAATGGGCTTTATTTGCTTAAAAATAAGCAATAGATGTTTTGGCTATTGAGTAAAATCCTTTCTTTTTTTCTTTTATTTTTCGAATAACTTTTAATTTTAAATTTTAAGCCTTAAAAACAGCTGTTGGCCCTTCAGTTCTAAATTCCTGATAAGTCAATAATTTTTTTGTTAATTCTATTCAAAATTTTCAGGTGATGTTAATATGTTGTTTTTGATTTCTATTGAATTAATTTTATAAAAGGTAAATTCTTTTTACGGCGATAAATTTTATTTTTTAACCTTTTTGTTG
>NZ_SMMB01001173.1 GCF_009711365.1 Xanthovirga aplysinae
TTCTTAATTCTTAATTTCTAATTTTTAATTAATTAATTGTACAGTGAAATACGCTAAATATTATTTATTGAGTCTGGCAATGATTATTTTAGACCAGGTAGTGAAACTAGCGGTCTATTTTAACATGGAAATGGGATTACCAGGCCAAATAAAAATCTTTGGAAATTGGTTTAAATTGCATTATACCCTAAATCCTGGAATGGCCTTTGGAATGGAATTAGGATCTGATTATGGGAAGCTGATTTTGACCATTTTCCGTTTATTCGCCATGACTGGAATTGCCTATTACCTTTATCTTCTGATTAAGAAAAAAGTGCATGCAGGAGTTTTATGGTCTGTGGCTCTTATTTTGGCGGGGGCAATTGGAAATGTAATTGACAGTATCTTTTATGGAGTTTTCCTGAACAATGCGCCAGCAGATTCATCAAGTCCTTGGTTTCATGGGCAGGTAATCGATATGTTTTATATTGATATTTGGGAAGGTTATGTGGCTGATTGGGTGCCGCTTTTGGGTGGCAAATACATGGCCCTCTGGCCGATTTTTAATGTGGCAGATGCCTCTATCTTTATTGGTGTTGCCATTATCCTTCTGTTTCAAAAGAAATTTTTTGGGGATAAGAAAAGAGAAGTGAGTAATATTAATGCCTAAGAAATAAATTTTTTTTAGTAAAAAAGGAGAGTATGATAAATGTTCTCCTTTTTTTGTGGTAAACATCTTTTAGTACCTTGTATTTCTCTATCTCTCATTTTCTTACATGTTGTCTAAATTGAAATGGCAATTGACTAATTGGGAGTTTTACTTAATTGAAAATTTAGATAAAAGGAAGAAAGTATAAGAGGAGAAAAAACCTAAAGATTTTCCTCCAAGGTAAGGTGGGCTGCAAATAAGTTTTATATTTATTAAATAAAAGATAAAAATTGATAAAAAAGCATTTTATTTTTGGAGTGTATCTGTAAGAATTAACCTCTGTTTAAAAAAATAGGCATATGAAAAAGAATTTATTAGTAACTCTTCTTTTAATTTTTAGCCTTGGCCCTGTTTTCAGTTTAAGGGCGGATGAAGGGATGTGGCTTCCTCAATTGCTTCAAGCAATGAATGAGAGTGAAATGAAGGAATTGGGAATGAAAATCAGTGCCGAAGATATATACAATATCAATAAATCTAGCCTAAAGGATGCTATCGTCTCATTTGGAGGATACTGTACAGGGGAAATTATTTCCGGAGAGGGTTTATTGTTGACCAATCATCATTGTGGTTATAGCTCCATACAGTCCCATAGTAGTGTAGAAAACGATTTGCTTACAGAGGGTTTTTGGGCTATGAGCAAGGAAGAGGAAATTCCTAATTCCGGATTGTTTGTGACCTTTATCGTTCGAATTGAAGATGTAACAGACCAAATATTGGAGGGAATTCCTTATGATGCCGAGGAAGAGAAACGCCAACAATTAGTCCGTTCTCGAATAGAGCAAATAGAAACGAATGCGGTAGTGGGGACACATTATGAAGCCAAGGTTAAGCCATTCTTTTACGGGAATGAATATTACATGTTTGTGACTGAAACTTATAAAGATGTTCGTTTGGTTGGGGCTCCTCCTTCTTCAATTGGAAAATTTGGTGGAGATACAGATAATTGGATGTTTCCACGTCATGCAGGAGATTTTTCTATGTTTAGAGTGTATAGTGGGCCTGATGGAAAGCCTGCTGAGTATTCCAAAGATAATATTCCATTGAAGCCAAAGTATTTTCTTCCCATTTCATTGAAAGGTATTCAGCCTGGCGATTTTACCATGGTTTTTGGCTTCCCGGGTCGTACCGAAGAATACCTCACCTCCTTTGCAGTTGAAACCCTACAAAATGAAACCAATCCAAATCGGATAAAGATAAGAGATAAAAAACTTTCTGTTCTTTCAGAAGATATGGCCAGGGATGATGAGGTGCGAATTAAATATTCAGCAAAATATGCGAGTACAGCCAATGCTTGGAAAAAATGGATAGGGCAAAATAAGGGACTAGAAAGATTGGAAACTATTGATCAGAAAAGGTTATTAGAAAAACAATTTACAGATTGGGCCAATGCCGACCCAATTCGTGAGCAACGTTATGCTGATATTTTACCTTCTTTTCAAGAGGTTTATAAAGAACGCGCTAAAATAAATCTTCCAAATGTGTACTACCGGGAAGCTTTTTATGGCATTGAGATGATGCGGTTGGCCGCCCGATTAAATGCTTTAACCAAAATTGGGCTAGGTACCAAAGAGGAAAAAAAGGCGTTGGAAAAGACCAAGTCTTATTCAGAAAAATATTTTAAGAATTATGATTTTTCTACCGACAAAAAGCTTTTTGTAGCTTTAATGCAGATGTATTTGGATAATGTTGATCCTTCATTTTATCCCGATGCTTTGAAAGAGGGTTTAAGTCATCATTATAATGATCTGAATAAGCTTGCAGATTACATCTATCAATACTCCATACTGTCTTCTGAGAAGAAGATGGATAGGTTTTTGGATAGGTTTAGTGAAAAGAAAATAAAAAAATTAGAGGAAGATGAGGCCTTTAAAATTTATCGAAGTTTTACTGAGGCTTATAGTCGTCAAATTTATCCAACTCTGGTAGATTCCCAGGATGAAATAGGAAAGCTCAACAGAGAATGGTTGGCTGGATTACGAGAAATGATGCCTGAAAAACGGTTCTATCCAGATGCTAATAGTACCTTGAGATTGGCCTATGGTCAAGTGAAAAGTTATAGTCCAACGGATGGAGTCCAATATGATTATTTCACTACCCTGAAGGGGGTAATGGAAAAAGAAGACCCCTCGGTAGATGAGTTTATAGTTTCCCAAAAACTGAAAGATTTATATAAGGCCAAAGATTTTGGGATATACGCCAATGAACAAGGAGATTTGCCCGTTTGTTTTACTGCAACTAATCATACCACAGGAGGAAACTCTGGCAGTCCTATTCTTAATGCGGAAGGAGAATTGATAGGTCTGAATTTTGACCGTAATTGGGAAGGGACCATGAGTGATATTCAATTTGATCCTGTTATGTGTAGGAATATTAGTGTAGATATCCGTTATGTTTTGTTCGTTGTAGATAAATTTGCTGGAGCAGGCTATCTAGTAGATGAAATGGTACTTGTCAAAGAGAAAGCTGGAATTGTGGAGAATTAAAATTTAATTAAAGCATGGATATTAGATAATTTATTGGTTCGAGTGTTTTGCTCGAACCATCTTTTAAAACAAATGCTCTCAGGGGGTTCATTATATATTCTTCCCTATTCCAGATTTTCGTAGACCTTTTCTTTCCCCTCAATTTTTTCTTCCTTTTGGTGACTTAAATTTTTCAACTAAAAAGAGTTTAAAAACTGTCTTTCTTTTTTTCAATTTTTTTGATGGTTATTTTTCAACGAAGATTTAGGAGGAAATTTAATCTTAAAGATTTATCAGAATTGAAATTTGTTGTGATTCTAATATTCAAGGTATAATCTGAAAGTTGTTAAAAAAAATTCATCATATTGAGCAAGTGCTAAATATGATGAATTTTGTCATTGGAACTAATGAAAGTAGGTTTTACTAGCCAGGTTTTTCCAGATGAATAATTATTAACTGCTAATAGAGTTGTAATACTCAAAGATTTTAATCAAATCATTTTCCTTTTTGAAGCCTAATTTGTTCTTTTTCAGGAAGTTTTTCATTTCTGTCTTTTTATCCCCGAAAAGAGGAAGGTTCTTTTTGGAGCTTTTCGAAAGCGGTTTAACCTTCCCATTGATTTCAGCAAAGATTTTCTCCTTCTTTACCCACTTATCGGCTTTCTCTCCAGCATCAAGAGCAGCATTGTAGTTGGATCTAATTAATTCAAGTTCATTAAAAGAAAATAGTCGGTTTTTTCCATTGACAAGAACTTTAACTAATCCAATTGGTTTTTTGTCCTGAAAATTAAACTCCTTACAGTTTAAAAAAACTTCTTTTTTTAATTCTAATGGGTTTTGCCATTCAATGCTTTTTACCATTTTTACAGGAACCACTTTTACCTTGTTATTGACCAAAATGTCTATCTCTTGCCTTTTTATATCATATTTTAATAAATGTTCAGGTATGGATTGACCATTTACCAATTGTATGCTACCAGTCATATAGGTATCATATAAGTAAACAGTACCTTTTGTATCGGGTGTTTTTTCCTTGATTTCCCTAATAAACCCATTGCTCATTCCAGCTAAAATTCTTGTGTTATTTTGAGCTTCTAAGGTTTTATCTATTTCCTGTGCAAGGGCCTCTCCAATGTAAAGATTTAATAAACAAGCAGTTAGTAATGTAATGTAAATGGATTTTTTCATATCAGATTTTAAAAGTTAAAATTTAATCACTAAAAAAATTGAAATATTAAAACTATTTTTCGTTTAATAATACTTAAAATTTGTCATAAAAAAAGAAAAATTGTACTTTTTTTTATATTTAAAAAATGTTTTTTGATCTGAAAATTTAATATTTATCTAATACAAATATTAAGCCATTTTTGTTTTTTTTATTACAAATTTTAAAGAGTTCAATATTATTCAGATAATTATTTCCTATTCTTATTGATAATTATAGATGTGGCAAAACTCCCAAAAATGAGGAAAAAAAAATACCTTTGCACATTCGAATATTTTTGTCGCTAAATGAATAAAAAAGGGAAAATAGGAGTATTGCTGGTAAATCTTGGAACTCCGGACAGTCCGTCTGTTCCAGATGTGCGAAAGTATTTAAGGGAATTTTTAATGGATAAAAGGGTGATTGATATTCCTTTTATTAATCGATGGATGTTGGTTAATTTGATTATTGCTCCTTTACGTGCTCCAAAATCGGCCAAAGTTTATCAACAACTATGGGAAGACCGGGGGTCTCCCTTAATGTATTATGGAGAAGATGTTCGGAAAGCTGTACAAGATTCTCTGGGAGAGGAATATGTAGTTAGTTTGGCCATGCGATATCAAAATCCGAGTATTCAAAAAGGCCTAAATGATTTAAGAGAGCGACTGGTATCTCAAATTATTGTAATCCCTTTATTTCCTCAGTATGCTTCCGCAACTACAGGTTCTGTTATGGAAAAGGTAATGGAAATCATCCACAATTGGGAAAATATACCCTCCCTTAAATTCATCAGTAATTTCCTTGAAGAGGAGAAATTTATTGAAACCTTTTGCAGGAACGCTCGGAAATATATGGAGAAGATAAAATTTGATCATTTCCTTTTTAGCTACCATGGACTCCCTGAACGCCAGGTAAAGAAGGCTTCCTGTGGAAATTATTGTCAGCTAAATGAGAAATGTTGTTCCGTTTATCATCAGAAAAATCAATTCTGCTATCGGGCCCAATGTTTTCAAACAACTCGGTTGTTGGTGGAAGCGCTAAATATTCCCGAAGAGAAATATACGGTTGCATTCCAGTCAAGGTTAGGAAAGGATCCTTGGATTCAACCGTATGCGGAAGATGTTATTAAAACCCTTGCCCAAAACGGAAAAAAGAAGGTGTTGGCTTTCTCTCCTGCTTTTGTTGCGGATTGTCTGGAGACCACAGTGGAAGTGGGTAATGAATTTAAAGAAATTTTTGAGGAAGCAGGTGGAGAGCACTGGCAGTTGGTAGAAAGTTTGAACAATCACCCTCTTTGGATTGAGTGCCTCAAAGATATGGTGTTAAAAAATGAATAAAAAAAAGAGACTGCTTCTCTAAAAGAGCCAGTCTCTTTGTTTAGTCCTTAAACTAATTCTCCTTGGTTTATATTACCAGGTTTGAAGATCGGTCGCGCTAAAACCATAAATCTCTCCTAAATCTTCCCGGACTTCTAATAATTTGCCTTTATAAGCCTCATCATTGGTTATAATTGGCTCCGTCCCTACTCTATCATGGATAGCCTCTAAAGTGTTTAAATCCATTAGCATGAAGCCGGCATCTTTAGCACCATATTGTAAGGCAATTAAAAATCCTTTTAATTCTGACCAGTGCTTGGAATGGTTTTCAGATCCCGGCTCATTTTCCATATCGATCAAAACTTCGTTGATATAATGAATAGCCGTTGCCACAATTACTTTTTCCCAACCTTGGGCAGCTTTTCGGGCAGCTTCATTGATTACCCCATTAGCTTCCTTATTCACAATTGCAGTTCTTCCCTCTAAAAAGGCGTCAAAGATTTCAGTTGTAAAATCGGTAGAGTGGTCTTTATCTCTTTTTCCGGCATTTCGGGATAAAGCAAAGTTATACTCCGAGTGAAAGTCGATTTTTCCGTCTCCATTTGTATCTTTGTATACCGTTTTATTAGCATGGTCTTCATCAGAAAACGCATAATAGTCTCTTACTGCACCAAAATAACCAAATGCTTCATCCCAAACATGTTCCATGGTACTGTAGTTTTTACCTTCAGCTGCTTTGCTGTTATCCTCATTTTGAGCTTTACTTAAATAGTTGTCAGCCCCTTGGGAGTAAATTAAAGCTCCGGTAAGCACTTTACCAATAAGTTGTTTATAGTCAACCTTTGTGTCTTCATCAATGTAAATGGCCTTCCCGGCTTTACCTTCACTTATATTTTGCTGAATTTTATCTACCCATTCGAAGATTAGGATTTCTGCCGTTTTATCACCTGGGAATCCTATCACTTTTTGGCCGGAAATTTTATCCTTGATATTTTTTCCGGTGGCAATTTGATTGTACTGAACTTCCAAGAAGTCGGCTCCGTGAATTGAAGGCGTTATGGTTTTTAAATTTGCCTCATCCAGGTGGTCAAATAGTTTCTGAATGTCTTCTTTCAATGTAGCTGAAGGGGTTTCTGCTGCTTTGTCAATTAAGATGCTGATGTCCTGCACTAAAAGTTGACGTACTACCTGTCCGCCATAATCAACGGAAGAAACGCCTTCTTCAAATCGGCTTTCAAAGGCATATTCATTAGGCTTTTCGATTCGCTCATCTTCTGGAGTAGGTATAGGGTTTTCCGTCTTATCATCACAAGCCGTCAGGAGGGCTGTTGAAGCTATCACAATGGATAGTATACTTTTCTTATTCATGGTAAAGAGTTTCATAAATGTTGTGGTTTAAAGTGGTTTTATTTTGTTCGTTAAAAAAATAAATTCTTCTTTTGTCAAAGCTCTTTCTTTTTAGTGGAGAGCTACATTTCATAAGAGAGTAAAATTCACCTCCTTATAAATTGTTCACTTTTTACTATCCTTATTAATTAGAAGTTATAACTAACTCCTACGTTGAATTGTCTTCTAGGTCCCACCAAAATTCCGGAACTTGCATTAGCCGTGAATCTCGAAGGGTGAGAATGTAGTCTGGATCCTATATAGACTTCATCCAAAAGGTTCTTTACATTGGCTTTAATCTTCCAATTATTTCGAATGGCATAACTGGCACTTAAGTCAAAGATGTAATAAGCCGGTACTATTCCTGCATTTCCTACATTTCCCAGATAGGGATAGGTGTTTCCTCCATTGTCCGTAATAGTCGCTGTATTGAGGAAGGCTTGATCAAGGTTTTCGTAGTCGGTATATACTTCATCGATATATCGGAAGTCCAAGCGAAGTGAAAAGCCAAAGGCAAAATCTTTGGAGAGCCCCAGGTTCAAACTATGTTTTGGCGTATATGGAATTTTATTTCCAGATACGTCCACCACAACGGTTTCCGCATCATCAGGTAAGTAAGCATTAATGTGAGATTCCATCAGCCCATTATTTACCTTGGATTCCAGATAGGAATAAGCCAAATGTAGGTCTGGAAGCCAAGTGATTTTCTCAGAAACTTTTAATTGAGAGGCAATTTCCAGTCCATATGTGCTGATGTTTCCAAGTTCTAAGAATACAGTACTGCGAGCAGGTGTAACAATATCAGTGATATCCATATAGAAAGCGGAGGTCTCAAACCCAAGGATACCCTTGCTACCTCTTAGGCCAAGCTCGTAGTTGGTGCTTTTCTCTGCTTCCAAATCAATTCCTACTTCTTCATCACTTGTAGAGATAAATGGTAAATTGATGGCGGCACTTGTAGGTGGGGTAAAACCTCTGTGTATTCCTCCAAAAAGGTTATATGACCCCATCTCATAATTAAATCCAATTCCTGGTAGGAGGATGAAGGTGGATTTGGAACGATAGGTACTTCGGTTTAAGCGGTCTATTACAGATTGATCAAAGGCTTCGAATCGGCTACCAACACGAAGGGACAATTTATCATTGAAATGAATAGTTTCTTGTAAATAGGCAGAACCAGCCAGTGTACGGAAACGCAGACTTTTTGCTCCCTTTAAAGCTATTCGGTTTTCCGGTCCATCAGGAAGGGAAGGATCTGCCGTTTCGTACCAAGCCCCCTGTCGGTCAGTTGGGCTATCTCCCAATTTAAAATCTTCTTTGTAATACTCTGAATGAATTTTAGCTCCGGCATTGAGGTGAGCATTGAAATTGAAAAGGCGGTGGCTAAAATCATAGGTATGATCCACTCCACTCACATAAAATTCTCTTAAAATGCCATAATTGGATTTTCCATTACCAACTCTAACTAAATCTAAGTTTGCATTTGGTTTGGTGATCTCGTCCACTTCTTTTCCTTCAAGCCAAGCCCCCAAACTAGAAGCTTTTATGTACATATCGTCCTCTCTCCACCAATCCCGGGAAAATATACTTCCATAGATTTTGGTAACCCCAATAAGGTTTTTATTGATTTGATTTTTATAAATAAGATCTAGTGCATTTCGGAATACAGTAAATTCATCATTGTCTTTGGGGTTGAATTCGGGCATATATTGATATGACCATTCTGTTAGCCCAGTATAAGTGGCTTCCGAAAATTCATGATTGATATTATATTTGATATACAAATCCTTTTGTTCATTAAGCTTAAGGAGTGTTTTGAATGTACCGTTGAATTGCTCAAAGGCATTGTTTTCTCGAAAGCCATCTCCTCTTTTATAGAGGATTTGAAGTTCGGGTTGTATATTTTTTGTTCCCCATCCCCCTATTTCAGCATAGGCACTTAAGTACCCGTTTGTTCCAAAAGTGATTTGTGACATTCCACCAAATTCCTCTCTAGGTCTTCTGGTTACATAGTTAATGATCCCTCCCATCGTTTGAGGTCCAAATTGAATACCGGCACTTCCTTTTATCACTTCAATCTCATCAAGGCGTTCAATTGGCGGATTGTAATAGACATTAGGATACATATAAGGAGCAGGTTGAATGGGAATACCATCTTCCATGATCAATACCCTGGCAGAGCGACGAGGATCTAATCCTCGAATTCCAATACTTAAACGACTATTTCCAAATCCATCGTCCGAATAAGCTGTAATCCCCGGAATGAAATCCAAAACCTCTTGAGTACCAATTGGGCTCATTAATTTTATTTCCTTGGATTCTATTTTAAAAGCTTCACCAGGAATTCGTTTAAAGTTGCCATCTGCTCCTCCAATAATCTGAATGGGTGAAAGGTCAATCCAACTTTCTTCCAACCGGATGCGAAGAGGTTGGTTATTAAATTCGATTGGTTCTTGGTAGGCCTTGAAGCCCAGGTATGCAATTTTTAGAATCAAACCTTCCTGTTTAGGAACTAACATTTGGAAAAATCCTTCCTTATTTGTGGTTTGGGCTTCCAGAATTTTTTGGTCAACCATTAGTATGACAGTAGCTCCAATAATGGGATCTTCTGCCTTGTCTGCTGTGGTAACATAACCGCTGATACTGTATGTTGCGCCTCCTAAAACTTTATTAAGACTTAATAAAAATAAAAAACTAAATAAAGTGATTTTGTAGAATTTCTGCATTGGATCCTTGATTCAGTGGTTTCTTAAAAAGTTTTAGGGTTCTTTTTTAGGTTAAGAAATGCGAGGTAGTTGGTTAAAAAGTCATCTTCGTTCTTTTCCAATTTACAGTAGCTTCCCGTACAATCCTCTTCTTCTGTGCCGGCAGGGACCACCAATGGGTCGTCATCACAGGAGGCCAGGATAGTTAAGGCGCTCGTAATAATGATTATGGCCTTTAAAGAATATTTGATGATTTTATGAATGCTTGGTTTCAGCATTATTAGAAAGATTTTAATTTTTATGCTTGCAAAGTAAGGGGCAATTGATTCTATTTGCAAGCATTATTTGAAATTATTCTAAATAAAAATAAGAAAAATGCTTAGAAGAAGCCAAA
>NZ_SMMB01000904.1 GCF_009711365.1 Xanthovirga aplysinae
TAGACTCCTTTCATTCAGAATTCCATTAAAATGTTCTCATCTCACACTAAAGCTTTAATTTCTTTTACCCAAAAAGGAAATAGGATAAAATCTTCCCATTCAAAAAAATGCTTCCCTTCTACCAACAGAGGGAATTGAATGTCCGCTTTTCCAGCTTGGTGATTGGAGCTGTGCCCTAAAATCGAAATTCTTTAATAAAAGCTCTTCTATATTCTAGTGTAATTCCTATTTGGTATTGGACACCACTATTTCCTGTGCTTCATTTATTGCGCTAAAAAATGCTCCTAGCTTTTGTTTATCTAATTTACCATTTGTCCTAACCCCACTGCATAAATCCAATCCAAATGGCTGTACATACTCAATTGCCTTTCTAACATTTTTACTATTTAGGCCACCTGCCAAAAAAAGAGGAACGTCTATACTCTCTCTTATTTTCTTACTTAACTCCCAATTATGGGTTCTACCCGTACCTCCAAACTCTTTTATTTTTAAATTTGGATTGCCACTATCCAATAAAATGGCATCTACAAATTCGGAAGCTTTCAGGGCTTCCTCCACGGAGCCTTTATCTATTACATGAATTACCTGCACTAATTTTATATTGGGTAATGCATCCCTTATTTGTTCGAAGGTACCTTGTGCAAGCACATCCACAATCTGTATGGTATTCGTATTCACCTTCTTATGATGTTGCACAATCCTTTCAGCATCAGTTTCACTTGTCAATAGAAAGGTCGAAATAGGTGGTGGAACTATCTGAGTAATTTCCTTAATTTCCTCATCTAAAATCACCCCCGGTCCACTTGGCATATTTCCAACCAACCCTAAAGCGGAAGCGCCAAATTCAATGGCTATCAAAGCCTCTTCTCTACTGCTAATACAGCAAATTTTTACTCTTGGTTTTAGTGTTCCTTTCATTGTTTCTGAACAATAACTTTGTCCTTTTTTTCTTCCCCAAAAAAACCATCTCCAACCTTTCATCATATTCTGCGCTAAATGAAAATAGTTTATTCTCTAAAATATATTAATACACAGACCAATCAGTTTTGGGTGTTGGAATCTTTAACAATTCTTCAAAATCTTTCCATTTTAAATCATCTTCATTGCCCGGAGGCGGTGTAATATATTCAATTTCGGCTAAGAACACATACCCAATCCAGTTGTAATTTTTAGAAGAACTTTAGGTAATCAACCCACAATATTTCATATTTCCTAATCTAATGCCGGTTTCCTCAAAAGTCTCCTTAATTGCCGGTTTTAATGGGCTTTCATAGTGGTCAACTTTACCTCCTACTCGGATATATTTATCCTTATTTGGCTTATTTAATCGTTTTGTAACAGAAATTTATTTCCATTCTTTACTACACATAAAGTTGCCGTTCTCTTTAATCCATCTGGAATTTTGAATTTATCCGTTTGCTTCTACGCTAGCAAAAAAATAATACTGATTTGACTCGTCCTTAAATTCCCGCTTTTAAAAACTAATTCTACTAAACCTGTCAAAATTTGTAGGCCAGGTACCCAGTAACAGATCTTTTCTTTAAAATCTCATCATTTAGCCTCAAATAGCCTGGTCATAAACAAAGGCAAAGTCATCAATTTTCGGCAATGGATAGGGTCCCAATAATAAAAAATTCAGACTGAAAAATTAATTCAATCACCACATAATCAATCCTATTATTTGCAAAAGTGTTTAGGTTAAATTCAATATTTGTGAATGAATCTACTAGAGTAGTAGTTGAAATGGGGTTTGGAAAAGTCTGACAAAGGTAATGTATCCTGTACTTTTGAGAAGAAAACTGCAATCTCAATGTTTCAAAACCCGAGTGCCCAACCACTCGGCTAAACTTATAGCTCCCCGTTCATTTATTTGGAATTTAGTCACATTCAAAACGGATAAACCATTGTTTGAAGTGGAAAACCTTTTAGCTATCACCACAGCATTTCCCTTAGCATCCGAATTGGAATATTAACAAAAAATACATAACCAAAAGAAAGTCGACGAAACTTTTCAAAGTTTGCAATAGGACCAAAATTGTAAATTAGACTAATAAAAAAAGACCTCATCCGTATCCGAATGAGGCCATTTTCAAATATAGATATTGACTACTTTTTCACGAATTTTGTAATGAAGGACTTACCTCCAGAGCTTATTTCTATCATATAGATGCCAGTTTTAAGCTGACTTACATTAACTCTGCTATCAACAAATTCTCCTTCTGCTACAACTTGTCCCATCAAATTAGTAATCTTAAATTCTACTTGATCTCTGGTAGTTGCAATATTTAAATACTCTCCCGCTGGAACAGGATAAAGATCAAAGCTTACCGGAAGACCAACAGAAGATGTGGAAATAGCAAAGCTTGCATTTTCTCCACCAACACAGAAGTTAGTTGTTTCGCTAGAACCAAAAGCTCCTCCTGATGCCACTGTGTTACCTCCGACTTCCAAAGTATAAGATCCTTCGCCGAAAGAACAGCAAATACCATCTCCATAAGAATCAAGCATTACGAAATCATAGCAACCGTCACTCAAAGATATATTTTCCACTACAGTAGAGCCATCTGGTTGGGATCCGTAGGTACCGCCAGATGCGATTACAGTAGAACCGTCTCTGATTTCCCAGCTTGTTTCTTCAGGATAGTTGTCAAGAACTATGGTTAAGGTGGCATTCGAAGTTTCACCGGCTACCACAGATAAATCATCCACAGCTATATCACTTGACCAGCCTGACCCTGTGGTTCCTACAATTCTAAGTTTAACATCTCCTCCGGCATAGGAGTCCAGGCTTACACTTTCTGATACCCAGGAATTTCCTTGATTACCTGAAAGTGTCCACAGGTCTGTCCAGTTCGTTCCGTCGCTAGTAGCTTGTATAGTAAGGGATCCAATAGCGGTTCCATACATATGATACTTAAAGGAGAAAGTCGCTGTAGTTTCGCCACTAAGATCAAAACAATTACTTTCAAGAATGGCGGTTGCATTGGCTCCAATTTCTCCAGTACTTCCATTCGATGAGGCTTCAAGGAACATATAATATGATCCCTCAGCTGCAGAACTTGGTCCGGTTCCTGACGACGGAGTTCCATTGGCATCTCTTACCCAATTACCATCATCTCCCGATACTTGTGTCCAGCCATCATTTGATTCAAATCCTTCAGAATAAGGAAGTGTTTCGGTAGCCGAACAGCTAATACTTCCTGGGGCTTGAGTAGTAAAGTTAACTGAACTTGAGTAAGCAGAAGTAGCATCGTCCGGACATTTGCTTCTCACTTGTGCTTCGTATTCCGTTTCACTGGTTAGTCCTGAAAGATCGATGGAAGTTCCAGAAACACCTGCAGTGGTCCATGTTCCACCAGTAGGACGATACCTCACATCATAAGTGGCTCCGGCAACATTGTTCCAACTTAGAGTAGCAGTAGTAGTACCCACATTTGATGAAGATAGTCCAGTCGGAGTTGTGGCATCACAAACTGCTGGAGTTCCTGTTACACCTGTAACGATTAACGTAAAATCCTGACTTCCTCCACTCAAAGAACCTTTGTGTGTAACTTCAATAGTATATGAGCCAGAAGCACCTGAAACATCAATTCTCTCATATGGGTCTACATTATTGTCTCCAGTACCATTAGCATTTACAGCAGTAAGTCGATATGGCTGGTAAGTAGTAGATGACTGTGATACTCTAATGTCTAAATCATTGACCAATACTGGATTGGATGAATTTAGCGCTGTAGTTGCCGTGCCGGCTGGATCTGTCCAAGAAATGGAAGCCAGTAAAGGGGAACTACCATCTGAATCAACGGTTATAGTGTAGGTCTGACCTTGAGAAAGTGTGAGCTCATCAACAATGGTTTCATTCCCATTATTGCTAATAGCCTCAGCAGCAGCTTTTGCATTTAAAAGACCCCAACCATGAATCGCATCCGGACCAGAAGACCCTATATCATCCGCTGTATGAAGTGCTAATCCTTTTAATGTAGCAGCTCGCATAAAGTTTCCATTTACGATTTCGTAGTGCTGCTGGAGAAGGAGTAGGGAACCAGTTACATTAGGAGAAGCCATAGAGGTTCCACTAATAGTTGCGTAATGAGCATCATGGTCCTCATAAGAAGAATAAAGACCTGTACCATTTCCGGTGATGTCAGGCTTGATTCTATAATCATCGGTTGGTCCTTCGCTACTACCACTGTTAATTGACACTGAAATAAGTGATCCATCAGCTGCAATATTTGCATCCTGAGCATTAGCAACTACTAAATTATTTTTAGAAGTGGAATGTCCAGTCAGTTTATCGTATAATGAATTTCCATCCAAAGGAGCGCCATTCACAGTATTATCATTTCCATCATTTCCTGCCGCTACCACCATCAAATAATAAGGTGCATTGTACATTAAATTATCCCAATCTCTAGAGTCTTCTATATATCCTCCAAAGTAATAGTTAGGAAGTTGAGGATTTCCAAAAAAGTCTCTTGCTGCATAACCATAGGAGTGGTTAGAAACCAACATTCCGTTGGAAGCTTCTGTGGTGGCCTCGGACAAGTCACTATTCCAATCATGTGTTAGTGCCGTAGCCTGAGGAGCCATTCCTTTTGCATCCGCATCAAAACCAGAAGCCACAATTGTTCCTGTTACGTGTTGTGCATGAAAACTATTGCCATTTAAGGTGGTTACACCGTCATTTATGATTACACGGTTGTTACCTCCAGGGCCATCAAACTCTTGGTGTGTTGGTCTAGTAGGACCTCCATCCCAAACGTGGGCAGTCATATTTTGACCATCGAGATCAAGTCCAAGTGAACCACCAATATTTAAGTGATTAGCTCTGGTAGACCTTGCTGCATCTACGTTAAAAACGGTATAGTAAATTGGAGATCCATCGTTAGATACGGCTACCAATTCATCAAAAGTACCATCCGAGTTGGTACGTACAACTTCCCAACCTTTTTGCTCTGCCATTCTCAGGGCCTCTGCCTTTCTAGATTGAGCCTTATCTGAAAAATCTCTGCTTAATTGTGTTAGTTTGGAATGGTTATAAGATTTGCTAATCGCTTGCCGCTGTTTCGAAGTTTGGGCAAAAGTCTGTGAAGTGGACACCAAAAGAGCAAGCAAAAATACCTGCCAGTGCCATCGGTTTCCATTAAAAGTAAATTGTTTTTTCATAATTTAAATAGTTTGTTTTAGTAAATAATTAATTAATAAATAAAAAAAA
>NZ_SMMB01001233.1 GCF_009711365.1 Xanthovirga aplysinae
TTAAAAATCTGAATAAATGTTAGGAGGTTAAAAAAGGATATTTTTTTTTGATTTTTGTAAGGAACAAAACTATTAGAAAACCCAATATTGGATAAGAAAAACCAAAGCATAGTAATTAAATTCTAAATAGTATGTCTGTTTGGTCCTTATTAGCAGTCTCAAAACTCTTGTGAAATAATTATTTTTGGGTGTTTAGTCTAATTTTATAATGAGTTAATGAAAAATAAAGATTAAATATTACTTGGGGTTGTTTAAAAAAACCCAAGTAATATTTATTAAGGCTGTTTGGAATGGCAAAAAGGCTAAAGGAAAGAAATAATTCCACTTTAGCTTTTTTTCAAAAGTTGCTCATTTGAAAAACCACTGGAATTTATTGAATTCGTTCATATCCTATTAACGGATGACCATAAGGTCCAGGCTCAGATACATCAATTATTATTTTGTATTCATGACCTGCTTCAAAAGGAACGTAACTATAAGAATATTTAAATGGTCCTCCCTTGTTATTACTATTAAAAATTTCTAGAAGGACACTGAATTTATTGGATGGATGAAAATAGCCAATGGGGTTGTCTTTTTTTGAAAATGTAAGTTCAGAGTTTTCTATATCAGAGGCTTGGAGCGTAACCTGGTAATCATATGTGACATTATTGGAATCAACATAAGTGTTTTTAAAATCCGCTGTAAATACTACGCTAACTTTTGCACTCTGAAGTGTACAAGTTAGAGCAGTTTCAGTCTTTCGATTTTTCTCAATACGAAATATGTTACTTTTTGCTCCATACAATGGCTTATCAAATGATGAAGCTAAAGCATTTTTTGATTTGACTTCTATATAATAATCCCTTACCTCCAGATCAAGCTCAGAAGGGACCTTGGTGGCATCGTCATAAAACTTTATTTGTTCATGGGTATCTGCTTTGTGGATGCTCACCTCAAAATCTTGAAGTTCTAGCCCTGTATCTCCAGGGGTTAAGGTTAATGCCAGTGTACCGGTACCTTCTCCATCTGGGCTCCATACCACTGGACAATAAACTTCTACTTCAAGAGAACTATCTTCTTGAATGGTAAATACCTCACTCTTTCCTTCGTAATGATGGATTTCCAATTCTTCATTAGATTGACCGATTACATAATAAGAGCCAACTTCCAATTCAATGGTTTCTGGCATTTCACTTGCCTTATCAAAGCTCATTACAATTTGATGATCTTCCGAATTATAAATACTAACGAAAAAATTTTCTGTGTTAGCTTCGGCATCTTCTGCGGTGATCTTTATTTTTATCTGGCCAGTAGGAGTTTTTTCAATCAGTGTACAAATAATGTCTATATTTTTAAAAACACTCTCATTACTGATCTCAAACTCCTCACTTTTACCTTCATAATATAAAGGTTCCAAATCTTCAGTTGAATGCGCTATGATATAGTAAATTCCAGGATCTAATTCAATGGTTTCCGGAATATCCTTGGTTTCTTCAAAGGTTTTGACTGCCTCTCCTTCAGCACTATAAATGGTAGTTTTAAAGTGGGTTGTTTCTATCTCTTCATCTTCCACAGTTAAGTTAATAGAAAATGTCCCCTCTTTCTTTAAAGTACATAAAACCTCAATTTGTAGTGTTTCATTCTCTTTAATCTCAAATTCCTCACTTCTGCCTTCATAATATAGGGGGTCCAAATCTTCGGAAGAATGCGCTATGATATAGTAAATCCCAGGCTCCAGTTCAATTTCTTCAGGAATATCAGTCGTTTTGCCAAAGCTTTGCATTTCTTGTCCTTCAGAATCAAAAATAGTCACCTGAAAGTTATCGATGTTTATTTCTTCATCTTCTGCTTTAAGGTTTATGGATAATTTTCCTTTAGTGTTTGTCCCAAGCTCTTGAATTTCTGATTTTTCACATGAGAGAACCAAGAATGATAAAAGGAATAATAAAGGGAGAAAATAATGTTTCATAAAAATGTAGATTTAATTAAGGTTAAAAAATAGATCGAAGTAATCTATAAAAACTGTTTTGGAAGTATAAACTTACATTTGGGTTTTTGAAAAAACAATTTTCCTTTTAGGTTTAGAAAACTTGTTAAAGACCAGTCCTAAACATTCTTAAAATAGGTCCATTTCTTTATCTGAATGGGTTGTTTTTTTATTTTCTAAAGGAAGAAATTACATGTTTCTTGAAGTAAATATATAATACCTTCATTGAAAGGCGAGTGGAGATTTGGGTAGAATTAACCGTTTAAGCAACAAGTATTCTTCTCAAACATTTTCAAATAACATAACCTTGAATTGGGTCAAATTAACTGTTTTCTACCAAGGGTCATATCCTGATTTTGACTAGTCTTAGAAAAAAATTAATACAATAAATTTGGTGGTTAGGATTTTTTGCCAAATATTTGCCAAAGCAATGAACGCTATAAAGCCAACATATCAATTTTTAATTTCTAACAACAGCCCTGTTGTTAGCAGGCCTTCTGTATTCAGGATCAGGCCCGTGTGGGTCGTGTAATTTTTGGTGGAGTTACGTACTCTGCTTCCTTTCATTCATTCTATTATTATCCATTTATTTAGTTTTTATCAAACTTTAGCTTGCCGATCAGGCAGACAGATGGCTATTGATTCATTCGTCATTTGGCTGGTCTTTTTTGAGCTGAGGATTTTGATAGCGTTTAATTGTAAAGTCATGCAGTTTTTAATTGAAGAGGCAGGCAAACAGCATATACATTTCGCTAAGGAATTGAGTGAAATGTTGGAAGTATCCGCCAATAAGCGAGGAACGGGTATTGCCAAACGATCAGCAGAATATTTAAGTGATAAAATCAAGGAGGGAAAAGCTGTTATTGCTTTTAGTGGGCAAGGACAACTGGCAGGATTTTGTTATATAGAAACTTGGAGTCATGGAAAATATGTGGCCAATTCCGGATTGATTGTTCATGAGGAGTTTCGAAAGTTTGGTTTGGCCAAAAAGATAAAGGCTCAAATATTTAAACTTTCCCGAGAAAAGTATCCTGATGCAAAAATTTTTGGGATAACAACCAGTTTGGCCGTGATGAAAATTAATTCTGAGTTGGGGTATAAACCGGTTACTTTTTCTGAATTAACTCATGAGGAGGAATTTTGGGCAGGTTGCAAAAGCTGTAAAAATTACGATGTGCTTCAGCGAACCGGCAAAACCCATTGTTTATGTACTGGGATGTTGTATTCCCCTGAAAAAGATCAAGCCATAAAAGAGCAACAAATAGAAGGTTTTTCTGCTACCCAAATTCCTGTTCCCATCTTTCATAAAATAAGGCGCTACTTTCATATCAGAAGGTTTAGGCGTTGATTACCATTCCTTTTCTTATTCACAAAACCTTTCTGATAGTTCTTTAATCCTCTATCTGCCCTTTGTTAGGAGGTGTTAAGAGTTGTTTCCCTTTGCTTTATTCTTTAGAAGAAGGAAATCAGGTAAATAGACTTTCAGGAAGGAATTTTCTCCAATGTCTGGGGATAATTGATTTTAAAAAATTTAAAGCACTTAAAAGTAAATAGCTCCAATCTTACTTAAAGCTTTTTCGCTGATGGCATAGATTGTTTTAAAACCTAAATTCCGATGAAAAACAAGAAGGTCGTTTTAGCATTTAGTGGGGGATTAGACACCACTTATTGTTTAAAATATTTGAAACAAGAAAAAGGTTTGGAGGTGCATACTGCCCTGGTCAATACAGGAGGATTCTCACCAGCCGAATTGGAACAAGTTCATCAAAGAGCCCTTGAACTGGGGGCCAACTCTCATAAAAATTTAGAACAAACTGAAGTGTTTTATCAGCAAGCTGTGAAATACCTGGTTTTTGGAAATGTATTGAAAAATAATACCTATCCTTTGTCGGTAAGTGCTGAGCGAATATTTCAGGCCATGGCCATTGCTGAATATGCCCAAAAAATTGGGGCTGATTATGTAGCACATGGAAGTACAGGAGCGGGCAACGACCAGGTTCGTTTTGATTTGGCTTTTCAAATAATCGCTCCCAATGTGGAAATTCTTACTCCTATACGGGATCAACAATTGAGCCGCCAGGCCGAAATTGATTTTTTGAAAGAGCACGGAGTGAATATTAGCTGGGAAAAGGCGCAATATTCCATTAATAAAGGTTTGTGGGGTACAAGTGTTGGAGGAGCTGAAACCCTTACTTCTCACTTACCTCTTCCGGAAGAAGCCTTTCCTAGTCAATTATCAGAAACTACCCCTTCCCAAATTAGCTTGAAATTTGAAAAGGGAGAGATCATAGGAGTGAATGGGAAGACTCTGGATCCGGTGGAGTCCATAAAAAAAATTGAAGCCATTGCGTCAAAATACGCCATTGGTCGGGATGTACATGTGGGTGATACCATTATTGGCATTAAGGGACGTGTGGGGTTTGAGGCCGCTGCTCCTCTTCTTTTGATTAAAGCCCATCAAGCATTAGAAAAACACGTGTTGACCAAATGGCAAATGTATTGGAAGGAGCAGCTTGCTAATTGGTATGGGATGTTGCTGCATGAAGGACAGTTTTTAGAACCTGTTCTTAGAGATATTGAAAAATTTCTCGAAAGCAGCCAGCAGCAAGTGAGTGGAAATGTTTATGTGGAATTACACCCTTATCGGTTTCTGATTCAAGGAATTAAGTCAGATCATGATATGATGAATTCCAAATTTGGAGATTATGGGGAGCAGAACAAGGCCTGGTCAGGAGAAGATGTAAAGGGTTTTACCAAGATATTGGCCAACTCTACTAAGATTTTTTCAAACGTAAATGATATGGAGTCATGATCAAAGTGGGAATTATCGGAGGAGCAGGCTACACTGCCGGTGAGCTGCTTCGTCTTTTATTACATCATCCGGCAGTAGAAATTTCTTTTGTACAGAGTAATAGTCAGGCCGGCCTAGCCCTAAGTAATGTGCATCAGGATTTAGTGGGAGAAACAAATTTGTGTTTTACCTCTGGTTTTGATTTCAATGTGGATGTCTTGTTTTTGTGTATGGGGCATGGACGTTCAGCCGAATATTTGAAGAAGCATCCCATTTTGTCGTCGGTAAAGATCATTGATTTAAGTCATGATTTTCGTTTAAAAGCCCATGCTTATCAGAGTGACCGGAGCTTCATTTATGGATTGCCCGAATTGCAGCGAGCTGCAATTCAGGAGGCTGAAAATATTGCCAATCCTGGGTGTTTTGCTACTGCTATTCAGTTGGCCCTTTTGCCATTGGCGGCAAATGATTTATTGCAGGATGAGTTACATGTGCATGCCATCACCGGGGCAACGGGAGCAGGGCAAGCACCAAGCTCAACTACACACTTTAGTTGGAGAGATAATAATTTATCGGTGTACAAAGCTTTTAATCATCAACATTTGGGAGAAATAGAGGAAAGCCTGAATATCCTTCAAAAGAATTTTAGTCAGGAGATTAATTTCATTCCCATGAGGGGGAATTTTAGTCGGGGGATTTTTGCATCGGCATATATTAATTGTTCGCTTTCTATGGAAGAGGCAAAAGACCTGTATCAGGAATTCTATCAACAGGCTGCCTTTACACACTTAAGTGAGCAGCCTATACACCTGAAGCAGGTGGTAAATACTAATAAAGCTTTATTACACTTAGAGGTTCATAAAGGGAAATTATTGGTCTGTTGTGCATTAGATAATCTATTAAAAGGAGCCTCAGGCCAAGCCATCCAAAATATGAATCTAATGTTTGGCTTACCAGAGAAGGCTGGACTTCAACTAAAAGCTAATTTATTTTAAACCCAGAGTCATGGAACTATTTGATGTTTACCCTCTCCTAGATGTAGAACCGGTTAAAGGAAAAGGAGCTTATGTTTGGGATAAGGATGGAAATAAATACCTGGATTTTTATGGAGGACATGCGGTGATCTCCATTGGGCACAGTCATTCACAATATGTAGAAAAAATTCAAGTGCAATTGCAGCAACTGGGTTTCTATTCCAATTCGGTAATAAACCCTTTGCAAGGAGAATTAGCCCGAAAACTAGGTGAGCTATCCTCTTATCCCAACTACCAATTGTTTCTATGCAATTCTGGGGCAGAAGCCGTTGAAAACGCACTAAAATTGGCCTCTTTTTCCACTGGTAAAAAAAAGGTGGTGGCCTTTAGTGGGGGCTTTCACGGAAGGACTTCCGGAGCTTTAAGTGTAACGGATAATCCAAAATTGGCTGCCCCTTTTAACGGCGGTCATCTATCCGAGATACTTCCATGGAATGATGTAAAGGCTTTGAAGGTTTGTCTTCAAGGTGGAGATGTAGCTGCAGTCATAATAGAAGGTATTCAGGGCTTGGCAGGAATTCATGAAGCCTCTTCATTTTTCTGGAAAGCAATCCGGGAGTTATGTGATCAATACGACTGTCTCCTCATTGTGGATGAAGTGCAATCGGGTTATGGACGTAGTGGAAAGTTCTTCGCTCACCAACACTATGGTATTAAAGCAGATTTGATTACCGTGGCCAAGGGAATGGGTAATGGTTTTCCCATAGGGGGGGTGTTGATTCACCCTGATATTGAAGCCCACTACGGAATGTTGGGCACCACCTTTGGTGGAAATCACCTGGCTTGTAGTGCAGGAATAGTGGTTTTGGATGTTTTGAAAGAGGAAGGGTTGATACAACATGCTGCAAAAATGGGGGATCTGCTTAGGGAGGAATTGACCTTTATCCCCAAGATCAAGACCATTAGCGGAAAAGGATTGATGTTGGGTTTGGACTTTGACTTCCCTGTGAAAAATCTCAGGAATCAACTAGTAATTCAAGAGAAAATTTTTACAGGTGCAGCAGCCAACCCTAACATTATGCGTTTGCTACCCCCTTTGTCCATTTCAGAAAAAGACGTAAAGCATTTTGTAAAAGGACTAAAGCATGTTTTATAAATTTCCCATGGGGATTAGGAAATAAAAAAATGAAAAAATTTACTTCAGTAAGAGATGTTCCATCGGTGGATGCTCTGGTAAAGAAAGCGCTGGCATTAAAAGCGCAACCCATCCAGCCAACCGTCGGACAGCACAAGGTATTGGGCTTGGTATTTTTTAACCCTAGCTTAAGAACACGGTTGAGTACCCAAAAGGCTGCCTTTAACTTGGGCATGCAATGCATGGTAATGAATGTGGGACAGGACGGTTGGCAATTGGAAATGGGTGAAGGTACCGTAATGGACGGTTCTTCACAGGAACATATTAAAGATGCGGTTCGGGTCATGAGCGAATACTGCGATATTTTGGGGGTAAGAACCTTTGCTGCTTTGAAAAAAAGGGAGGAAGATTATCAGGAATTAGTACTTGAGCATTTTTTGAATTATGCCAAAGTCCCCATTATTAGTTTGGAGTCTGCTACACGTCACCCTTTACAATCTTTGGCGGATTTGGCTACCATAGCATCTTTTGGCATAAAACGACCTAAGGTGGCGGTCAGTTGGGCACCACATCCGAAAGCCTTACCCCAGGCAGTGACCAATTCTTTTTTGGAGTGGGTAAAAAAGATGGATGCGGAAGTTGTTTTAGCCCATCCTCCAGGTTATGAGCTGGAACCTTCTTTTGTGGAAGGAATTAAGGTGGTGGATCAACAGGAGGACGCACTTCAGGGAGCTGATTTCGTCTACGTAAAAAACTGGTCCAGTTATCGGCATTATGGAAAGGTGTTACCTGTAACCGAAAATTGGATGCTGACTCCCAAAAAGATGACTTTGACAAATCAAGGGCGCTTTATGCATTGTCTGCCCATTAGGAGAAATGTGATTGCAACTGATGAGGTTATCGAGCAATCCATTGTTTATCAACAAGCGAAAAACCGTGAATATGCGGCACAAGCGGTATTAAAAACTATGCTGGAGGAGATTTCATGAAAAACTTACATATTGTTAAAATAGGTGGGCATATCATAGATGATAAGGATGCTCTTGATAATTTTTTGGATGCTTATTCACAATTGGAAGGAGGGAAGCTTCTTGTGCATGGAGGGGGTAAATTAGCTTCCTCCTGGAGTAAGAAATTGGGGCTTCCGGTGAACATGCATAAAGGAAGACGGATAACGGATGCCTCAGCTATAGAACTGATTACTATGGTTTATGCAGGGTTGAATAAACAAATTACCGCCCAATTACAGGCCAGAGGATGTACAGCCTTGGGATTAAGCGGGGCGGATTTAAATTGTATTCCAGCAAATAAAAGAGTTCACCCGAATATTGACTTTGGATTTGTGGGGGATTTATCCCTTGAGACATTGAATGTGGAACTGCTGGTCAAGCTAATTGAGCAAATGGTGGTGCCTGTTTTTTGTGCCTTGAGTCATGACGGCAATGGTCAATTGCTAAACACAAACGCTGATACCATTGCAGCCACTTTGGCAAAGGCTTTTTCATCTTACTTCCATTGTCAATTATGGTATTGCTTTGAAAAAAAAGGAGTTTTGACTGATATCGCTGATGAGGAATCTTGGTTGTCAACTTTGAATAAGAAGGATTTTGATGAGATGGTGAAAAATGAGAAAATTCATGATGGCATGTATCCCAAACTCGAAAATGCTTTTTCTGCCCTGAATGAAGGTGTGCAAGAAGTAGCCCTCAAACATGCCGATAATTTATTAGACGCCAATGGAACCTATTTAAAAAAATGAAAAGCGACGCTCTCACTCAAAAAGCCATTGGGCTATTAAAAGATCTGATTGCCATTCCTTCCCTTTCTAAAATGGAAGAAGGTACTGCCCAATTATTGGAAAATTTTTTTTCGGATCAGCAAATTCCGGTTTTCAGATCTCAAAACAATGTTTGGGTAAAAAATCAATATTTTGATCCGACAAAACCATCTATTTTACTGAATTCTCATCATGATACTGTAAAACCTAATGCCGGCTATACCCTTGATCCCTTTACACCCTCTGAAGCAGATGGGAAATTATATGGTTTGGGAAGCAACGATGCAGGTGGGCCTCTTGTAGCCATGATTGCAACTTTTTTACATTTTTATGATGAGCAAGGTTTAGGTTACAACCTTATTTTGGCTGCTACAGCCGAGGAGGAAATATCCGGAGAGCAAGGTGTTGCTTCCGTTTTGGAAAATATTGGTCCAGTAGATTTTGCGATTGTAGGTGAACCTACTTTGATGCAAATGGCCACAGCTGAAAAAGGCCTTATGGTTTTGGATTGTGTGGTAAAAGGCAAAAGTGGGCATGCTGCTAGAGAGGAAGGGGAAAATGCCATTTATAAAGCACTAGAGGATATCCATTGGTTTAAGAATTTTCACTTTGAGAAGCAATCAGAACAATTGGGTCCAATAAAAATGACAGCCACCATTATTGAGGCTGGAAGTCAACATAATGTGGTTCCCGATTCTTGTCATTTTTGTGTTGATGTACGTACTACAGATGCCTATACGAATGAAGAGGTTTTGGAGATAATTCAAAAGAGTGTACAGTCCGAAGTTAATCCCCGCTCTTTTCGTTTACAATCCTCTTCCATTGCTATGGATCATCCTATAGTAAAGGCAGGAGTAGAATTAGGAATCTCCACTTATGGTTCACCTACTACATCGGATCAAGCGGTAATGCCTTTTTCTTCTTTAAAAATGGGGCCAGGAGATTCTGCACGTTCCCATACAGCGGATGAATTTATCTATGTAAATGAAATAGAGGAGGGAATAGGAATTTACATCAATCTACTAGAGAAGGTAATTTGTAGGTAGGGTGATAATTGGTAATTTATCATATTCCAAATTGTATGAATAATTAATAAAATAATCCAATGATTAACGAAAGTGTTTTTGAGAATTTCCCACAACTAGAAAGTGAGCGATTAATTTTTAGAGAAATCAAAGTTAGTGATGCTGCTGATATTCAATTTATCCGTTCCAATGATCAGGTTATGAGCTATATGGAGCGCCCAAAGCATTTGTCCAAAAATGATTCTGAAATATTCATTTTAAAGAAGAAAGAAGCTTACAGAAATAAAAAGGGAATTTATTGGGCAATCATTGAAAAGTCAACCGAAGAATTTATTGGGGATTTTGCCTTTGGGAATATAATAAAAGAAAATGCAAGAGCTGAAATTGGATATACCTTAAAGCCTCAATTTTGGGGAAAAGGTTATATGAAGGAAACCATGGTTAGCCTGATAAATTTTGGTTTTAATGACTTAAAACTACATAGTTTTGAAGCAGACGTAAATCCGGAAAATGAAAATTCGAAAAAAGCACTAATAAAGATGGGGTTTAAAAAGGAGGCCTACTTCAGAGAGAACTTATTCTTTAATGGAGAATTTTTCGATAGTGAGGTTTATTCCTTGTTAGAGCGAGATTTTATTTACCATAAAAAAAGCACAAACAAACTGTAAAGAATTGTAATGGGTCAAAGTCTAACGCACAATCTTTCTACCGTCTTTACAGGGCAGGAAATTGGCTATAGCAGCAAGAAAGAATTTAGAAAAGGATTTGATTATGAAACTTTGGGATAAAGGAAATACCGTAGCGCAAAATGTAGAGGCTTTTACAGTAGGTAAAGATCGAGAGTTGGACATAGTGCTTGCCAAATATGATTTGTTAGGATCTATAGCCCATGCACAAATGTTGTCTTCTATAGGTTTGCTTAATCAAGAGGAGTGTGATAAACTTACTTCCGCCTTAGATCAAATGCTCCAGAAGTTGGAGGAGGGGAGCTTTGTCATCGGAAGAGAATTTGAAGACATTCATTCTAAAATAGAGTTTGAGCTGACACAGCAATTGGGAGAAATTGGGAAAAAGATTCACTCGGGACGATCTCGCAATGATCAGGTCTTAGTTTGCCTGCATCTTTTTATGAAAGATGAAATTCAGTCGATAAAAAAGTTAATTTCATCTCTATTCCAAAGATTAATTGCGCTTAGTGAGAAACACAAGGAAAAAGTCATTCCAGGGTATACGCATTTGCAGGTGGCAATGCCATCTTCATTTGGACTTTGGTTTGGCGCATATGCAGAATCTTTAATTGACGATATATATTTACTAAATGCCGCCTACAAGATTTGTGACCAAAATCCTCTAGGATCCGCAGCCGGCTATGGTAGTTCCTTTCCATTAAATCGTCAAATGACCACTGATTTATTAGGATTTGAAACTTTAAAATATAATGTGGTAGCTGGTCAGATGAGTCGGGGGAAGGCAGAAAAGTCCCTTGCCTTTGCCATGGCATCAGTGGCCGGGACTCTTTCTCGTCTGGCCATGGATGTGTGTCTGTACATGAGTCAGAATTTTGGTTTTCTTTCTTTTCCCGATGAGTTAACCACAGGGTCTAGCATTATGCCACATAAAAAGAATCCTGATGTTTTTGAGTTGATCCGGGGAAGATGTAATAAAATTCAGAGTCTGCCTCAAGAGTTGGTTCTGATTACCAATAATCTTCCAAGTGGTTACCATCGGGATTTACAATTGTTGAAGGAATCTTTGTTTCCCACCATTGAAAGTTTGAAGTCTTGTCTGGAAATGACGGAGTTTATGTTTGAGCATGTTCAGGTTAATACGGATTTCTTAAACGATGAAAAATATGATTACCTCTACAGTGTGGAAGCGGTAAACAAGGAAGTGATGCAAGGATTGCCTTTTCGAGAGGCTTATCAAAAAGTGGGAAAAAGTATTCAGCAGGGAGAATTTACCCCAGACAAATCCTTAGACCATAGTCATGAAGGGAGTTTGGGGAATTTGTGTAATGCACAAATTGAGGAAAAATTTAAAAGGGCCTTTGAATAGGGATCCTGAACCATTATAAAGAAAAAAGACTGCCCTATTTTTTGGGGCAGTCTCCTAATAACATTATACTTTTTGAATAATTATAAGGGGTGTTGCTTATTGTTGTGTAACTATTGCAGTATTATTTCCTGATTGCATAATGTTACTCACATTGCCACTGCTTAATTGGTTTACTTCCGCATAGTTTCCAGCACCATTTAAATCCATACCCTGATTGATGGTGCTCGTATTATTATTTCCTATCTGATTAACTATAGCTTCATTGTTAACTTCACTTTGAGCAATTTCTGACAAATTCATATCTCCTGATTGAAAAGTTAAAGCAGTATTAGTGAAGCCATTTTGTGCTGTGGTTGCCATATTGTCGGAACCAGACTGTTGAGTGATCGCATTATTATATTCTCCCAATTGGTCCACAGAAGCCATATTTACGTCTCCGCTTTGATTAATATCTGCAAAATTAAAATAAGTTCCATCAGAGGATTGGTTGATTGAGGCATTATTGAAGGATCCTGACTGATCAATTGTACCTATATTGTTCCAATTAAGGAAGGCATTTTGATGAATTTCGGCACCATTTTCTTCTCCAGATTGATTTATTTGGGCATTATTACTACCACCACTTTGCAATTGTTCGATAAAGGCAGAGTTTCGGTCTCCGGATTGATCGACTCCCGCATAATTGAACTGACTTCCACTTAAATTTTGATCGATGCTGGCGGAGTTTTGATCTCCGGATTGATTAATATGAGCCTCGTTTAAGAACGATCCATCAATTTGGTGAATTCTAGCCTCATTATTATCTCCAGATTGATTAAGGTCTGCTATATTGATAATACTAGATGGCCCTAATTGATTTACCGCGGCGTCATTATTATCTCCGGATTGATTAATAGTGGAAGTGTTACCAAGATCTTCCTGATTTACTGTGGCCAGGTTGCTAACCGCATCGCTTTGTATTATAGTAGAGGTATTCGAGCCCGATTGAGTAACATTGGCTTCGTTTTCTTCTCCAGAAGCACCTCCTGATTGATCTACAACGGAGACATTTGTTCCGGTTTGGTTTACATTAGTAATGTTTTCTCCGATTTGATTTACAGTTGAATTGTTTTGTGCCCAAGCAAGGCTTCCAGCACAAAGAAGTGCTCCAAATAATAAAATGGTTTTTTTCATGATTTTTTTAATTAAAAATGGTATAATTTAGTTTGCTATAGAATAAATATATTAATTAATTTTTGTAAAGTATAATTATTATTTGAAAAAAATATTTAAATTTTTTTTGAGGTTTTTTTGTGAAAAAAGTCTTATATTATATTAGTAGATTATGAAAATAGAAGAGGGTGCTTGCTTCTGAGGGTTGAGTGAATATAGGTATTTGGTTAATTTAGAAGAGATTTATTTGCTAATCTTTAAATGTTCAAATATATCTAGTCCTAATAAACTATAATTAAC
>NZ_SMMB01000675.1 GCF_009711365.1 Xanthovirga aplysinae
AAAAACAAAAACTTCTCTTCTTAATTTTTTAAATCGCATAGTAGCCGATCTAGAACTATAAAATTGGAATTGGTAGAAAAATACTTGTCCATAAATCTTACATACTCTTCATTCCAATTAGGATATCTTCTCAAGCTTCAAGCAAAAAAATATCATTTGGCGAATGCGGTAATTTTGCTTTTATGGTCATGAGGTGGTAAGACATTCTGTATGCTTCATCCTTTCAGCTACCTTACTTCCAGTACCTGTTTGTAATAATCTCCCTCTCTATTCACCAGTATAGTGTTATATTCTATCAGATTATTGTCTACATAGAACGTTAATAAAGAAGTGAAATAAATATATAGAGGAAATTAGTTCTTCTTTCGGTCAATCGTGTACTTCTCTTTTGTATTCAAACAAGAAAGTGTATTCGGACTACAACCTTTGAATTTTTTATTTTATTGGTTACTATTTTTTTAAGTTATTGGCCGTGGCCATTGACTTGTTCACAACCCTTTGCTTAAATTAATATACAAATTGATCTCTCCTTTAATTTATTTTCGATAATTCAGAAAGCTTCAAAACAGTTTTCCAGTTTCTTGTTGTTCCTTTTACCTTCAAGGTGTTTTCAAAGAAAGTATTTCCCAGTTTTGAGTCACTGTATAACTTTGAGCAATAGATAAATATGTTCTTATTTACAATTTCAAACTTATCTGGAGTAGAGTCAATATTTATAACTTTCTCCAATTTTTCAATTGTCGGATTATCCTTTAAAAAGGTTAAATGAAGTCGTTCAACCTCAACTTTTCCATTTTTCAAAAATGGATTATTAACTATCAACTCATTTATTTCTTCCACAGTTCTAACAATAACAGGTACTTCAAATCCATAAGCCGAAAAAAGGGATTGTTCAATATTGTTCGCCAGCTCATCAATGCTTACTTTCCCACTTGTGTTTAATACAATATTACCTGTTTGAATATAGGTTGTAACCCCAGAAAACCCTAAGTCCTCAAATAGCTTTCTCAAATCCGCCATTAGAATTTTTCTATACCTTCCAATATTTATCCCTCTTAATAAGGCTATATATCTCATTATTCTCCTTTTCTAAATTAAAACTATTGGCTTGATTGGATACTTGACTTTTTCACCATCGGCTTTTTAAGCCTTTGAAAAACATTGCAATTCCCCATTATTGAAAGAAAACCAAAGGTAGCTATTTTCCTCTAAATTGAGGTCCAGAAAAAGAATATGTTTATTAAACCAGAACTGTCATTGCTCAGCCTGACCTATAGGAAGCCCGGTGCAAAATGGAAGATATCTCCAACATCTCTCCTAATACCGGAAAAATTATATAGCCCTCAAAAACAAAGTATTAGAACAGGTGAATCTGGACAAAATAAAACGAGGAAATACCATTATTACCAGTGTTCTTCATTTCGAAAGTATGGTACAAACACTAGATTCTTTAAAAGATGTCCCCAACGGCATGGGGCTGGGTATCACCAACGACTTTTTGGCTATGGACATCCGTCATGCTCTACATCATTTTGCTTAAATCACCGCAGAAATCACCAATGATGATTTATTGGCTAAAATTTTTTCTAAGTTTTGTATAGGGAAGTAATCTTTCTTCCCTTTTTTACCTTAACCTTTCATTTATAGTCATTTGTAAGGTTTTTCTTTCCTTTTTTTATTGCTTTCCTTCCCTTCATTTCCTATCTATTGTTGCTAATTTGTTGCTAACCACTCCTTTTTTTTGCTAGCAACAAAAAATTTGAAAATAGGGCGAGATTATGCTACATACAGCAACATAGGGCTACATGTAGCTACTTTAAGTTACAAAGGAATGAGCAGCAACATCCGAATAGAGAAAACATGCCTATTTTGCAGCGAAATTTTCATCACAAAAACCACAGTTACCAAGTACTGTTCAGATAACTGTGCTAAGCGTGCGTACAAGAAAAGGAAAAGACAAGAAAAGTTGCAGGTCGTTGATGCAGGCCCTCAACCCATACCAAAAGAGCATAATCCCCTCCAGGATAAAGAGTTCCCGAACATCCAAGAAAGCTGCCAGCTTCTGGGAATGAGCAGATGGACCCTTTATCGCATGATCAAAACCAACCAGCTCAAAGCAGCAAAATTTGGTAGGCGAACCATCATTATGAAATCCGACATCAATAAACTATTTCACTCATGAAAGTAACACTCAGAAAACGCAATCAGGGTGGAAAAACCAGCCTTTACTTGGACTACTACCACAAGGGCAAGCGAAAAACCGAATACCTAAAACTCTATTTAGAGCCCAATCCTAAAGGAAGGGAGCAGCGGGAAGTAAACAAGAAAACCCTTCAGTTGGAAGAAACCATTAGAGCACAACGACAAATAGAAATTCAAAACGGAACCCTTGGCTTTCAGAACAATGAAAAACTAAAAAGGAGCTTTATCAACTACCTGGCAGTTCCCAGCAAAAAAAAGCAACTAGTACAGGGAATTCGGAAAACCGGGAAAGCATGTTCAAACTCTTGAAACAATTCATTCCTGAAGAGATCACCTTTGCCCAGCAAAATCATCAATTTGTAATAGACTTCAAAGAAAATCTGGATAGAGAAGCACGAACAAAAAGGATTCCCGACTATCTCAAAATTGAAAAAATAGAAAAAACCAAAAAGAAAGAAAATAAGAACACCTCCACTATAGCAAACCATCAAGCTAAACCAGTCGATAAAATAGTCAAATCCTATACCTACAAAAAGTATTTCACCCACAGCAACAATCTGATCGATCTATGTGATAGTCTAAAGTAGGAAAAGAAAATTATACAACAAAACCCCAATAATTCAAACAAAAACGCCGAACTAAACCAAATAGAGGCCAACCAAACTAACATTACCCAAACTTATGAAGATTGGCAAAATATGGGTTTTCCTTAGCATTCAAATTTGGAGAAAGGGGAGGAAAATTTTACCATCTCATTTGCCCATTTCCCCCCGACTATCAGCCGGCAACCTGTGATAAGCAATTTGACAACTGCTTAAGGCAATGGGCCCAGGTATGCACCTCAATGCGCTTTTCTACTTGGCAATAAATGCAGGAATTTTGACATAAATGCTACGTAGTAAATTTATTCTTTATTGGAGATATTTTTAAGATAATCTACTGGCCTATATTGTTCTAATAAACCTTTCAGATATTTATCATATTCTAACTCCAATAAATCGATATATTTT
>NZ_SMMB01000909.1 GCF_009711365.1 Xanthovirga aplysinae
TAAAGGCTTCCTGATATTTTGTTGCCAAGTCATTATAACCCGGAGCTTTTAGGTACTGTCCTAATTGATTCAGAATCATCAAACTGATACTTCTTTCTCGATCATAATAATCCGGAAGGTCATTTTCAAAAGCATAGGTTAAAAATTCATCCGCACGATCCCCCATCACGTTAGCCATCTCCAATGCACGCTCTTTTTCTCCCACGGCAAACATAAGCCTAACCGTTTCGGGACTTGACTGATCATAAGGTATCGAGATATCTGGCATAACCTCCAAACTTTTTAATAATGCCTTCTTTGCCTCTTGATCTCTTCCTTCTTGTAAAAGCGCATCTGCAAGTGTGTTGAAATTAACCCGTGCAGAGGAAACAAAATTTCGATAATTTTGATCATAATATACCTTTGGATTATTCAGCTGTCTCCAATACGATTTATTCATCATATTATCATACATGATGTCTGTACTTACAAAATCTTTTCCTGGAGAGGGATTCAATACCGGCAAAAGACGATATACATTTCCTTCCTGCACCACATTATTATCCAAATTAAGACCTATTGATCTTAGGGAAGTAAAGTTGAAGTAAATAGGCCTTTCCCAATTATTAGTTCTTAAAAAGTCCAGGAACATAAGATCTTTCTTTTCAAGGCCTCTCCCTTTCAAGTTGATCACCATTTTCTCCTGCAATTGTGGTTTAATCTTTTCCGGAATGATTCCGCTTTTAAGTACAGCAGTGGTATCCACATCCATAAAGAAATCCTTGGCAGGAACAGTTCCAATCATACCATCCTCTACAGGAACCTGTAAGGCAGGATGTTTTTCCTGGATGAGGTTTAAGTATTGATCCAAATTAATTGCCCCTTTCACATTAGGATTTTCAACAAATGGAAGATAATCGTTTGTTCCTTGCTTGTAATCCCCGGGAGAATAGGTAAATGGTAAAGGTTTGGACTCATACGTTTGCCGCCTCATTTGATTGATGTACCAATCAGTATTGAAATAACTCAACACAATCACCCGAACATCGGTACGAAACCCTTCCACTTCCTGTGCATACCAAAGTGGGAAAGTATCGTTGTCTCCTCCCGTAAAAAGGATTGCATTAGGTGCTAAAGAACCTAAGAAATTCTTGGCGGAATCCACCGAAAAATAACGATCTGTACGATCGTGGTTATCCCAACCCTGATAAGCCATTAATCCAGGAGCAATTAAACTCAGTAAAACAGCGATAACTGCAGCAGTATTTCTGGACTTGGTAAAACGATTCAAGAAATAGGCCAGTCCCATCACTCCCAGACCAATCCAAATAGTAAAAGCATAAATAGAGCCAATATAAATGTAATCACGCTCTCTTGGTTCAATTGGAGGAGAGTTCAAGTAAAAGTTCAAAACCAACCCCAACATGGCAAATAAAAGAAATACTACCCAAAATCTCTTTGGATCATTTTTGTATTGGAAAATCATTCCAATTATCCCCAAAATCAAAGGGAGCATGAAGAAATTGTTTCGAGCCTTGTTGGAAGCCATTACCTCAGGCAACTTTTTGAAACCATCCCAAGGAGCAAGCCAGGCCGCATCCTGGATATCACTTTCCCTACCTGCAAAATTCCATAAGAAATATCGCATGTACATGTGCCCCATCTGATGACTAATCATAAAGTGAATATTGTCAAAGAAATTGGGTTCTTCATTCCCCTTAAGGCCTAACAGTTCCTTATAACGTTGCACATGACGGGGGTCATTACTACTGTAAATCCTTGGCAAAATCGTAGATTTCTTTGGGTCATAGGTATAACGAATACGATTTCCAGCCACTTCATATTTTTCCTCCCCTTTTACATAAATAGGGGATTTCTTTTGATCAATCACATCTGCCGTAAAATACTGCCCATACAATAAAGGGCGATCCCCATACTGCTCTCGTTTTAAATAAGAAAGCATCCGCATTACATCTTGAGGACTATTTTCATTAACAGGTGGATCATAATTGGCCCGGATGGCGGTAATGGTATAGGATGTATATCCCAATAAAATGAAAGCTAAAGAGAGCAAAGCAGTGTTTAGTGATACATTCTGTTTCTTTATAGAATAAACAATGCCAGCCACTAATGAGCCTAAAACCAAGAGAATAAGAAAGATAACACCAGAACCAAAAGGGAGTCCTAAAGAGTTGATAAAAAAGATTTCAAAACCAAAAGCCAGTCCCGGAAGTCCTGTAATAATTCCACTCTCAATAAATAAAACAAGAAAAGCTCCAATAATTAAGGTTATTACAACACCTTTAGTTGTGGCTTTATAATTTTTAAAATAAAAAATAAAAGCCATGGCTGGGATAGCCAAAAGATTCATGAATCGAGAACCAAGGGCAATTCCAAGTAAATACGCAATAAGAATCAACCATTTATTAGCTTTACGCTGATCTTCCATCAATTCCCAGCGTAAAATCGCCCAAAAAACGATAGCTGTTAAAAACAGTGAAAAAGAATAAGTTTCAGCCTCTAAGGATTCTGCCCAAAAGGAATCAGCAAAAATGCAGGCTAAAGCACCAATCAATCCACTTCCCATTAAAAGAAGCGTTTGTGAATTAGTTTCTTCCCCTTCTTTTACCTTAAGAATTTTACGGCCTAACATTGTTATTGACCAAAACAAGAAAAGAATGGTAAAACTACTGCTCAGTACACTAATCATGTTGATGGCATGAGCAATTTTTTCCACATTATTCCCCACAAAAAGAGAGAATAACCTTCCCGTTAAAAGGAAAAAGGGTGCACCGGGGGGATGGGGAACTTCCAATTTATAGGAAGTGGCGATATATTCGGCACAATCCCAAAAACTAGCCGTAGGTTCCACTGTTAGCACATAAACCAAAAAGGCTACGGCAAAAGCGAACCAGGCGGTAATGTTATTGATCTTTCTATATGAATTCATAGAGATAAATTTAATTACATTTTAAGAATCAGGAATTATGATCATGAAATTTTATATGGAAATAAATCCTACTCATGTCTAATATCCTAGATGAATAAATCGACGCAAAATAAATATTTCAACTTTATTATCTGGAAAAATTTTAAAAAAGTAAAGAACGAAAGATGAAGAAAGAGGAGTATAAAGCATTCTTTTTCTTAAATAACAATTTCTTTTTCTTACCCTTATTTAGGTGAAAATATTTTTATGAGTAAAAGTAGGAAACTTTAAACTATCATAAGCCAAATGCCATCTTTTTATAAGACAAACGTCTTGTAAGATGAAAGTAGCAAAAGATGTAACCCAAAGAAAGGTGGAGTATTTGGGAAAAGAAAATATTCCCACAAGAATAACCAGCCTTCAAGCCCGCTATTTATTGCCTGGGATACTGGAAGGCCTCAATAGAATTGATTTTACTTTTCTTGATTTTAGAATGAAATTAAAAAGTGAGGATTGAGTTGTTTTCCTTGAATTCCTGACGGCCCTTTCACTTCATTTTAACTTACACCCAATAAATTAATAATGCTGAAAGGATATTCGGTTAATTAGGATTCATTTTAACACAAAAAAGCCCTGATTTTCATCAAGGCTTTTATTCAAAATCTTCTAGTATACTGCTTAATTAAGTTTAAAGATAATTGGAAGTACCATTTTTACCTTTACCGGTCTACCCCTTTGTTTCCCAGGATTCCATTTTTTAGAGTTCTTAATTACACGAACAGCTTCTTCATCTGCCCCTGCACCAATTCCTCTCATTACCTGTACATCAGAAATAGTACCATCTTTATCCACTACGAAAGAAACAAATACTCGACCTTCGATACCCATTCTTCGTGCCTGAGGTGGATATTTCATGGCTTTACCCACATATTTATAGAAAGCAGCAGTTCCACCAGGATATTCCGGTTGATCCTCAACAATAGTAAAAATTTCCTCGGCCTCTTCCTCAACTGGAGCTTCTTCAAAAACAATTTCTTCTACTTCTGTTTCTTCATTTACCTCCACGTCAAGGTTCACCTCAATTTCTTCCTCGATTTCCTCTTCATCTGGAACCTCAATCACCTCTGGCTGCTGAATTACTTTTGGAGGAGGTGGTGGAGGTGGTTGCTCTGTTGGTGGAATTTCTGTTAGTTCTTCAAAATCATCAACAACTGATCCCAAATCCATACCCGGCCCATCATCATAGCTTTTTTTCTCAAAAGCAGTAATCACAAGCAAAAGGCTCACTACAAACCCTATACTTAAGAAGAGCCCTCTTTTACGGGTGAGATCAGCACCCGGGTTCTTTTTTACTTCCATTACACACTAATTATGAATTATCGATATAAACTTCAATACTTTACTTTAATCTAATCCCAAATATACAAAACTATTTCACTTTTCATGCCAGAGTGCTTATATTTTATAAATTAAATAAAATATTCCCAGGCCGAAAAAAGCTCCAAGTGTATTTACCAGTATATCATTTAGTTCTATACTTCTTTCGGACATAACTCCCTGCAATAACTCCAGAATGACACCAAGGGAGGCTGCAAATAACAAAGAATACTTAGCGGAGAAGTAACGTAGTCTTGGGTAAGTATATTGTTTAGTGAAACCAACAATTAACATAAAAGTCAGGATGCAATAAAAGGAGAAATGAGCTACCTTATCAGAATCAATATAAAGAAAGCCTTCCGAAATATCCGGCATATCATTACCTGGGGATAAACTTAACCCAATAATAATAATGATCAATATAAAGGCAAATATATTATGCCGGAAAAACATCCTCTCTTTTTAAGCCTTAAGCTCCCACTACCTCTTTGTATTGCTCCACAGAAAGCAGGGAATCCAATTGGCTCTCATCCTCAATACTAATTTTTATCATCCATCCTTTTCCATAAGGATCACTATTAACCAGTTCAGGCTCTCCTTCTAGCTCCTCATTTACCTCCAAAACTTCACCATTTAAAGGCATAAAAAGGTCCGAAACAGTTTTCACTGCTTCCACCGTTCCAAAAACTTCCCCTTTTTCAATGGTTTCGCCTTCGGTTTCAATTTCCACATAAACGATATCACCAAGCTCCTTTTGAGCAAAATCCGTGATTCCAATATAGGCTTCCTTGCCTTCTACACGAATCCATTCGTGATCTTCTGTGTACTTCAAGTTTTCAGGTAAATTCATGTCTAAAATTTAATATAGTTTTTTTCAAAAATACAGTCTTTCTGCGATTGCAAAAATATTATCGTTTCATGAAAATTAAAAAGTTAATATGAATTTTTAAAATAAGAAACAGACATTGGAGCGGGAATAATAAATTGTGTACTAGAATAATAAGAGCTCCAAAAAAAATCCTCATTCCCAATGGATGAGGATTTTTTTATTTTGAA
>NZ_SMMB01001161.1 GCF_009711365.1 Xanthovirga aplysinae
TCCCATTCAACTTTTTGAAAGTGGCAAAAAAGGTAGATTTTGAATTAAAACCACAGTCATAACCAATGGCCTCCAAAGTGAAATCATGATTTAATTGGAGTAATTTCTTAGCTTCCTTTATCCGATATTCATTGACAAACTGCGTGAAATTTTTTCCTAAATTATCATTTAGTAACTGTGAAAGACGGTGTGGTATAACATTAAGTTTTTTTGCTACATCTTGTAATTTTAGATTGGGGTCTTTGTATAACTCTTCACTCATCATCAATTTTTCTAATTGATCAAACATAGGGTTAGCTTCTTCCTCCATTATTTTTTTGTCTCCGTATTTTGGAGGATTAATGAACAAAATAGCGTTTATTTTCTTTCGAAAAAGAAACAAAAGTAATAGTAAGTAAAAGATAAAGGAGAAACAAAGGGCTCCTACAATATAGGAGATATATCTACAAGAATTGTAGGCAATACAAATGATCATCAAATTCCCCAAATAAATACTGAGTACCCATATTTCTGGGCTTTTAATTTTTTGTCTCTTAAGAAGAATATTTCGAAGTATATTCTTTAGAAGAAATGCTGATGCAAAGATATAAGCTGCCCATTCTAGGTTAATAACCTTACATATATATTGTCTCCAGTAAGTGGGATAAGTTTGGTAGGGGTAGATAATACCGATCCCAATCATAATAATTACAAGTGGAATAATATGGTATTTCCATTGCTTCTTCGCTTTTTCTGCTCCATGAAGTGCAGATTTTAAATAAAGGAATAGGAAGGGGCCAATAAAACTACAAGCGGAGCATCCTATTTGCAAGAAGATCTTTTGTAATTGTGGATTAAAATAGAAAAAAACTGATTTTCCGATTTGGACGCTCAAAACAATAAGCAAAGCCCCTAAAAAATAGTTAGACAATTGTTCTTTTCTGGCTTTAATAAGGAAAAATGTGCCTAATATCAGCCCATTGAATGCCCCCAATGCACTAAAGAAGAATAAAAGGAGATCTTTAAGATCCATGACTTGAAAATCAATTGTTTTGAAAATTGGATGATAAAATAACTAATGTTCTACAAAATACATAAAAGGAAATTTTTTGTAGATAATTTTTAAATGGTTTCTAACTAAATTAACAAAAAGGTGTAAATACTTTACATTAAATATTATTGGGTAAATGTAATTTTTTTGTTATATTAATTGATTGTAATTCAACCAATTAACAAATATTATGAAACATTGTATCCATTATTTTTCTTTATCTATGAAGATAATTTTTGTAGCTATCTTCCTTTTTTCTTGTGAAACCTTTGAAAATTCAACCCCTTCCATTGTGTCAAGTGAAGGAGAGAATTTCTCATTAGCTCCATCTGTAGCTCCTTCTGGTTATAAGGATGTTCAATTTGGTTTGGCCTTGCAGTATGATAATGGGGCAGTAACAGATGTTGCTGTTGATAAGTATGAAAGGGTGATTGAAGTCCATAAATCTCAAACCTATAATACACTTTGGTACCGTACAGGCAATATTAGAGAGAACACCATTTCCTGGACTGGTAGTAAACAGTATGATAATGGAAAGGAACCTTCAGTGGCTATGAATGATAAAGCAGTAGTGATTGAAGTGCATAGGACCAATAATTTCTTTTATCCGAACGATCTATATTACCATGTAGGTATTCTTAACGGTAGCTCGGTTTCATGGGGGAGTAGTAGAAAATATGATACGGGCAGTACGCCTTCTGTGGCGGTAAATAATAACAATATTGCAGTGGAAGTGCATAGAGGCTCCGGCAGTAGTAACCGACTTTACTATCGTGTAGGAAAGGTAAACTCTTCAAATAAAACGATTAGTTGGGGAAGTTCAGTGTTATATGATACTGGAGAAAGCCCTTCTGTAGCGATTGACGACAATGGTCTTGCAATAGAAGTTCATGATGGGTCCGGAACCTTATACTACCGTGTGGGTAAGGTGAACGAAGGGAGTAAAAGAATTGACTGGGGACCTTCAAGAGCTTATACAACTGGTTCACTTCCTTCGGTTTCCCTAACGGCTGGTGGAATGGCAGTAGAAGTACATAAGGCTAGTTCGATCGATAAGCTCTATAGTATGGCCGGAAAAGTAAATGAAGGGGGAAGAACCATAGCTTTTAGTGCTAGTCAATATTTTGATAAGGGAGATAATCCCTCTGTAGCAGCAAAAGAAAATTATGCCATTCAGACCCATGATGCAAGTGAATTGGCTACAGGGCTTTGGGCTTCTAGTTCCTTGATAACGGACCATGCCAATTGGATGTACAACATGATGGGAACAATTGGTCATAAAACGCTTGGAGAAATTGTTATGCCGGGTTCTCATGATGCGGGGATGTACCCTACCAGTCTTGGACAAACCCAGGATCATAATTTATATCAACAACTTACTGGTGGGGTGAGATATTTTGATCTTCGACCTGGTTCTGACGGGAATATACACCATGGTATTATTACGGGACCTCCTGTTGATGAAGTACTGAATGACGTGAGAAAATATATGGCAGAAGGTCATCAGGAATTGGTCATATTAAAATTCTCTCATTATGATGAATTTAATGACAATGCTTATGTGGAATTGGTCAATAAAATTCAAAATAAACTGGGTTCCTATCTTTTCCGGAATGAGAATAATGCTAGACTAGGAGAAATAAGCCTATCTGGATTCCTAAAAGGAGGAGGAAAAGTTCTTATCCTTTGTAGTGGGAATTATCCTATAAACAATGCAGCAGAGGGAATTTATACCTATAGGGATTGGAATAACGGTGACGCTTACAAAGGAGATTTGGTGGTTTTCGATAGGTATTCGAATACAACAGATTATGGGACCATGAGAAACGATCAGCTGAATAAATTTAATGCATATAACGGGATAGCCGCAGATGGGAATACCCCTTCTGATATGTTTCTTTTATCCTGGACACTTACACCTATTACTGATGTTTGGTCTTACTCTACGGAGCCTAATCGAGTACTTTCCCATGAGATGAAAAACATCCAAGCCAATGGTTCTGGGAAAATTCCTAATATACTATATGTGGACTATTACCAATATGCCAGGGTAACAGATGCCTGTATCTTAATGAATGAACGTTTTTAGGGAAGCCCGTCTAACAGTGTTCGAAAGCAGATTCAGTTCCTTGTGAGCTGAATCTGCTTTTCAAAAAAAGAACAAAGGAACAAAGTATAAAACATTTTTTCATTTTGAACCGTTTTACTTCATCTCAAAATAGAAGGTCCTTTATTTCTTGATTGAAATTAAACCCAATTTCCTATCTTTAGGGTTTGAACTCAGTTGGGTAAGGTATGAAATTTTTTTTAAGGAAGCATTTATTGCTGTTGCTGCATATTTCTTTTTGGGTAATTTACGGTTTCTTTAATCTATACAATATTAGTCATTACAATAGTCTAAAAGTAGCCCTAATCATTACTTTTGAGTTACTGTTCTTTAATATGGCTATTTGTTACTTTAATTATTTTATTCTTTTACCGAAATTTATCGGAAAGTATAAGATAACTCCCTATTTATTGAAGCTAATAATTCCAATAGTCTTAGTTGTTGGAGGTAGGTTATGGTTTGAAAGCTATATTTCTGAAGTATTTTCACAGGAAATGTCATATAATTATGAAATCACCCTTAAGCGATCTTTTCAGCTTACCATGGGCACTCTTTTTATGTTGTTTTTCGGGAGTTTGTTGAGGTTTACTACGGAATGGTTAGTACTGGAAAAAAAGAGGCAGGAGCTTGAAAAGCAGCAAATGGCTGCTGAATTGAAGTTTTTGAGGGCTCAGATTAACCCGCATTTTCTTTTTAATACCCTGAATAATTTGTACTACCTGGCGTACACTAAGTCCGATAATACCCCCAAAGTAGTTGATCGCCTTGCTCAAATGATGCGTTATATGCTTATTGATGGGAGCCAAAGGTTGGTTCCTTTAAAAAGGGAAATAACTTATATGCAACATTACATTGATCTGGAAAAGATCCGTTTGAGTCAAAAAGCTGAAATCACTTTTAAAGTCATTGGAGCGGTTGAACCCCTAGTGATAGCGCCCTTTATTTTTATGACCTTCCTGGAAAACGCTTTTAAACATGGCATCAATACGGGAGATAATGATTCCTGGGTGAGAATTTTTATTGAGGTCAAGGAAAAAGAATGCCTCTTTAAATTAGGTAATAGCAAAGGCTTGAAGAAACAGAATGAGTTCTCAAAAAGTAGTGGAGTGGGGTTGCAGAATGTGCGCCGTAGACTGGAACTAAGCTACGCCAATCAATATCGCCTGGATATTCTGGACGAAGTTGATTTTTATGAAGTTAATTTACATTTAAACTTAAGCTGATAGAATATGGAAAGAAAGTTACGGTGCCTTATTGTGGATGATGAACCCTATGCCCGACAGCTATTAGAGGAGTATGTCAATAAACTTCCATTTCTTCAGTTACAAGGAAGTTGTATAAATGCCTTTGAAGCCATGAAGGTATTGCAGGGCCAACCTGTGGATTTACTGCTGCTCGACATCAATATGCCGGAAATAAGTGGTATTACCTTGCTACGTACTCTACCAAAGCCACCGAAAGTGATTTTTACTACTGCTTTCTCCGATTATGCAGTGGAGGGATTTGAATTGGATGCTGTGGACTATCTGCTAAAGCCGATTACTTTTGATCGCTTTCTTAGAGCGATTAATAAAGCCTCAACACATTTGGAAAGCATGCCATTAACCGATACTTCCTCATCAAGTAAGGTCTCTGACCAGGAGCACATCTTCTTACGTGAAGGAAGTCGTTTTATTAAACTGAATCTTAACGACATTCTTTTTATTGAGGGAATGAAGGATTATGCCAGCATCCATACCAAACAGGGGAAAATTGTTTGTTTACAGCGGTTGAAGAATCTTGAGGAGCAGCTCCCCTCATTTGATTTTATCCGTATCCATAATTCCTATATCATTAGTATGCAAAACGTAAGTGCTGTTTATCGCCATAAAGTGGATATAGGGGACAAAACTATTTCGGTAGGAGAAACTTATCGCCAACGTTTCCTATCTTATCTTCGAACCCATAGCATCTCCTTTGAGTAGAGAAAATCTCTAAGAATTTGGATGTCTTGGAGAATGGGTGATCGACAGATCGGCTCTATTATCCATGGATTCCCCCTTTTTTTCCATCGATCCCCTTTTAGTTTCTTCTCATCCATTTGGTCGAATAAAAACCTAGAAAAATGGTGATAATGGCCGATCGGTCTAAAGTCTGGGTATGGTATTGAATTTATTATTCTCTTTGTATAAATGTAAAACGACAAAGTAAAAGGTCATAAAGAGGATAAAACTTCTTCAGAAGGCCAGGAGATATTAGTACCTAGGATTTCCTTGGCATTGTAGAAGGATAATCTTTTCGGATTATCAACTAAAGGTAAACCTAGAAGACCAATTTTTAGAAAAATTGTAAATAATCTTACAAAAGCTTATAAACTAACCGTAAGTTGTATATTGATAAAATTTTATGAAAAAGCTTCTCCTAATCCCATTTTTAAATGTGCTTCTATTTACAGCTGTATTTGCACAAGTTGATACCGTAACCTTCGATAATGGCATGTTGAAAATGAAGCATCTGCCTTTTGGGAAAAATTATTACCTAGTATATAATCAAGGGAGTAAAGATGGGCCAAAATACAATTTTTATCTTTGGGAAAGAGATTTGCAAAAAAAGGAGGTAAAGGGTATACCCTCTATTGTTCTTGATTGGGTTTGGCAATTCCCAGACAGTACTAAGGTTATAACGAAGAAAATGGTCGTCAAGGCCGATAACTTTGCTCCTGACAGTGAGAAAGTTAATTATAGTACCCATTTTGGAAAAGGAAGAAGTTATCGTCAAACCATTTTATTTGAAGAAAATAAGGTAGTTAGTTCAGCAGATACCTTGGAGCACAATACAAAGAAAATCCAACAGCCTTTCAAAGAAAAGCCTTTCAATTGGGAGCTGGACATGGAAACATTTAGTATGCTTCCTTTAGGGAAAGGAAAGAAGTTTGCTATCAACTTTTATCACCCGGGCGGATCTGCTCCTGCTTACTATACTTATGAAGTAGTAGGAGAGGAAAAACTACAATTAAATGGGAAAAACGTCGATTGTTGGTTATTGAAAACCGAATTTGAGAAGGGAAAGGGTTACGCTATTTGGTGGCTAGATAAGAAAAGCCATTTGACCTATAAAATGGAAGAGAAATTTGGGGAGTTGTATAGGTATAAGATTTGGGTAAACCCCACCCTTTTTAATTCTCTAGTCACAAGTAATAATGTTTAAGAATTATTCTATTTCAGGTTAATAAATGTATGGTGCAAATTATAATGTCGCTTGGCTGTACTTATCAGATATTTTATCGAGATAGATAATATGGCAGCTAAGAAGTTCTGCATGTTATTTTTTTACTTGGGGTTTTGTTTGGAATCATTTTTAGGGAATTCAAAAGCTTATATCTGAAATAGGATATTGCCGAAAAAATCCAGAAATATTTCTGTTCATAATTATATAAATCTTATCAATATGAAAGCAATAAACTTATTATTCTTAACGGCCTTATTGTTAAATAGTCACTTAGTGGTTCATGCTCAGAATAATGAGGTGGAAAAGGAATTGGGGAATGATTTTATTTCTTTCTTTACTGGCAAGTGGTATGGAACAGGAGAGTTTGCTAGTGGTAAACCTATTGAAGCCAATTTGAGTTTTGAAATGACCCTTGATAGCGCTTGGGTTATATATCACCACATAGATAAGAAACCAAATTCTTTTAAAGCTACTTCTATGTGGGGAAAAGATAATCAAACTGGGGAATTTATCGCCTACATTTTTGATAACTTTAAAGGTCATCGAAAATTTTCGAGTGAGGGCTGGTTAAAAGGAAGGTTGGTCCTTTTTGCTGAAAGAACGCATTCTAGTGGGAAAACTTATTTTGAGCATTTTGTTTATGAGAAACTGAATCAGGATAGTTTTAAGATGACTTATGAAGTTAGTGGTGATAATGAGAATTGGCGAATGGTCGACTATCTGGTCTTTAAACGAATTAGTGAATCCTCATGATTTTCTCTGAAAAATGATTTAAGAAGTCGTCGGACTCCCATCCATATTTTTTTAACCTAGCTTGTGAATTGATTGGTTTGTGGGAGATCTGTTGGGTAGTGGAGGCTTGTATCCCTAGGAGACTTTAAAATTAAATATTCTACCTAACCCCAATTATATTCCATTTTTAAAACTTTAATTTTTGACAAATGAGAAAGATTTTAATTATTCTATTGACCATTTTACAAAACGCTTATTTGGCATATTCTCAAAAAGCTGCTGATATCTTTAAAGATGCCGAGTTGGTGGGAGAGGGGGTAATATCTTCAAAGGATTTTGAGTTTAATTTTACGCTTACAGAAGAAGGTGATCTTGCTTTTTTTTCAAAGGCTGTATTACCTGATTGGAGACATATGTCTATCGTATATGCTGAAAAGAAAAATGGAAAATGGAGTGAACCACAGCTGGCCCCCTATTCTGGAAGGTATAGGGATGCAGATCCTTTTATTGCTCCGGATCAAAGTAAATTGATATATATTTCTAACCGACCTTCAAAATATCAAAAGAAACCTTCTGATTTTTCTCTGTGGTATGTATTACCTCCATTTGAAAAAACAAAGGAGCCGAGATTATTGGAAGGGGATTTTTACGAGGTGGGGATACCAACTTATCCCAGTTTTTCACTTAACGGAAATTTATATTTTAGTTCTAAAGGACATATTTATTTTGTAAAAAATGAGGATGGAAAGTATGGAAAAGCAAGAAAATTATTTGCCAATCGGTCTAAACCTACGGACGGGAATCCTGTGGTAGCCCCTGATGAATCCTTTATCATTTTTACCAGCCGAAGCCGGGAAGGTGGGTATGGACAAGCGGATCTTTTTGTTAGCTTTAATAATAATGGTAAATGGTCGGAGGCAGTAAACCTGGGGCCCAAAATAAATTCATATGGGAGGGATTCGGACCCAGGTTTGTCGACTGATGGAAAAACCTTGTATTTTACTTCAATGAGAATGGTAGGGCAATGGGATTTTTCGCCTAGGAGCAGGCAAGTTACAAATGAGGAATTTGAAAAAGAGCTTGCTGAAGGGTTAAATAATTTAAATAACGGTTTGCCAAATATTTGGGCGATCAATATCGAGAATATTCAGGCTCTTAATCCAGGATTTTGATTTGTTCAGGATTCTAGTAAGAGTACAGGTTTTATTTAGAGAAAAAACAAGGTTTTGAATTGGAGTTCGTATTTTTACAATTCTGAATAAGAATTAATCTTTAATCTTGCAGCTACATTTTTTAAAGCTTTAATGAAGGAGAGCAGCGCGAGGAAGGGTAAACATAGGTGGTACCTTTATCCCATTTATTACTATGTGTATATCCAACACGTTAGTTGTAAGTAGTAATTAAAGAATGATAATGAAAAAGGCAAATAACAAAATTTCGAAATCTTGGATGAGCTAGGAAATGTAGTAAAAGAATTAACAGGAAAATAGATGATTTACCATAATTTCAAAACTATATTATTACGCTGTTTATCCATAATTATGGGCGAATGGTTTTTTGGAAATAATTGAGAGTAATTATTAAGTATTTTTTTACATAACCCCAATAATTATGAAAAAAATAAGTTTTTTTTCCTTTTTGATTACTCTCTTTCTATTAAATAATTCTAATTTAATTCATGCTCAGAAAAGAGATGGGGAGAAGCGATTTCCTGAAGATTTTATTTCTTTCTTCACGGGAAAGTGGCATGGCCAAGGAGAGTTCGCTAGTGGAATGTCCATTCAGGCAGATCTAAGTTTTGAAATGACCTTAGACGGCACATGGATGATATATCACCACACCGATGGGCCCCCAACCTCCTTTAAGGCAACTTCTATGTGGGGTGTAGACAAATGGACAGGAGAATTTAAAGCTCACATCTTTGATAATTTCAAAGGCCATCGAAGTTTTGAAAGTCAAGGCTGGAAAAATGATAAGTTAATTCTCACTACAAAAAGGAAGCTTCCCAATGGAGATATTCAATTTGAACGATTTGTTTACGAAAAGTTGAGTCCAGATCGCTTCAAAATGACCTTTGCAATAAGTAAGGATAAAGCCAATTGGAGGATGTTTGATTATCTAATTTTTAATCGAAGCGATGAGGATTTTAATAATTGAAAAGGGAGAAAGATTATTTTTATTTTATTGATGGTTTTACCATTAACCTTTTTTGTTCAGACTCAAACTCCTGAAGATGTTTTTCATGATCCTAAGGTGGTAGGAGAGAGGACCGTTTCTTCTAAAGATTATGAGTTTAACTTTACACACACAAGGGAGGGTGATTTGGCATTCTTTTCTAAAACCTTATTACCTGGAGGGAGAAGAATTTTAATTGTATTTACTACCAAGAAGAAAGGAAAATGGGGTGGACGAACACTTTTTCCTTTTTCAGGTAAATATAGAGATATGGATCCTTTTATTCATCCAGATCAAAGTAAAATGATCTTTATTTCAGAACGCCTTTTGAAATATCAAAAAAAGTCCTAGGACTATTCTCTTTGGTAGGTTTTACCTCCTTTTGATAAAGCAAAAGAAGCGGTTCTTTTTGAGGGAGATTTTTATGGCCAACCTGTACCGGTTTATCCCAGCTATTCAATAAATGGGAATTTATATTTCTATGCAAGTGACAGTACAAGGGACGGAGACATATATTATGTGGAAAATAAGAATTGAAATTATGGCTTAGCCAAAAAACTGTCTTTTAATAGTCCGAAACATTTTGATCCTGTGGTGGCTCCTGATGAATCATTTGTCATTTTTGTAAGCTTTAACCATGAAGATGGTTTTGGAGATAGCGACCTTTTTGTAAGTTTTAACAATAATGGAAGATGGACTAAACTTGT